>RFJN01000005.1 GCA_003694875.1 Planctomycetota bacterium
ACGATGCCGACCTCGCCGCTGTCGAGGCGCACGAGGGTACCCACGGGGTAGACCCCGATCACGTTGGCGAGCAGCTTCACGAGCGCGGGATCGTGGGAGGCGAACAGGGTCGTGAGGATCTCGTCGCGCGCACACGCGGGCCGCCAGGGTCGCTGCGAGGCGAGAGCGTCGTAGGCGTCGGCGAGCATGAGGATCTCGGTGCAGATCGTGCGGCGTCGTTCCCCGAAGCGCGGATACGCGGGGTCGTCGTGGTGGCGTGCGACGATCGCGGCGATCGCGAAGGTGTGCGGCGAGCGATCGCCGCTGTCGAGCAGCGCCTGCACCACCCACTGCGGGTGGTGGCCCAGCGCGGCCATGGCGGTGGCGTCGAGGGGAGCGGGCCGCTCGCGTTCGTGCAGCGGCACCCGCACCATGCCGGCGTCGTACAGCAGCGCCGCACAGCCGAGCGACAGCAGGTGGCGCCGCTCGATGCCGAGCCGCACCGCGAGAGCGAGCGACAGCACGCATACGTTGGCCATGTGGCGTGCGAGGTAGTCGGTCTCGCCGACCGCCGCGCGTGCGGAGACCGCCGCGATCAGCGGCTCGGGGTGATCGGCGAGCAGATCGGCGGCCCGCTGCACGAGCAGGCGCGTGTCGCGCAGCGACAGCGGCGAGCGGGTCGCGAGGCACTGCAGGCTGCGGGCGGCGTGCCGTTGCAGTTCGTGGTAGATCGCGCGCGCGAGTTCGACGCTCGAGACCTCGGCGCGGTTGCGCAGATCGTCATCCTCATCGCGGCGCCGTCGGACCCGGACCCGCAGCGACTCCACGCCGGCGGCGCGCAGTCGGGCCCCGAGCGGAGGCGGCGGTTCGCCCTCGTTCCAGTGTGCGCTCGCCAGCACGTCGATCGCACGCGACAGCTCGGGGCCCGAGCCGCCGGAACGAAACGTCACCGAACTCAACCCGCTGTCGCGACACCGCTCCACCCACCACGCGATCGCGGCGCGCATGCCGTGCTCGCGGCGCAGACGCACCTGGTTGACGAAGACGTGCTCGCCCTGGCAGTGCACGGTGAGACGGCCGATCTTGTCGCAGAAGGCGGCGACGCGGTCGGCGAGTGCGTCGGCCGCCTCCCGCGTGTTGGCGTGCCGCCCGCCGTAGAGCTGGTGCAGCTTGGCGGTCAGGTAGAACTGGAGCACGACCAGCGACCCGAGCTTGCGGATCTGCCGTGCGTTGACGCGTCGGGTCCGGCTCATGGCGACTCCACCAGCGTTGGCAACGGCCGCGAACTCGCACCACTTCCCGCTCCGGCCGCGCGCAGGATCCGGACCATGCGCGGTGCGGTGACTCCGCGACGTTCCTGCCGCGAGCGCGCGGTGCGTTCGAGCGCCTCGCGGGCGAGCGTGCGCAGCCGGCGGTGGCCGCGCTCGGACAGCTCCTCGAGCAGCTCGAGCGCGGGATCGGTGGCGGCGCGTTCCAGTGCCGCCACCTCGATGCGCCAGCGCTGTCGTCGGCGACGACCGGCGAACCACCAGCGTCGTCGGAGAAGCGAACGTCGCAGCGAGGGAATCTCGATCGACGGATCGGCGCGCACGAGCAAGGCGACGATCGTGACCTGTTCGCGCTCGGGACGCGCGGCGAAGCCGCGGTCGTCTGCGAGCGCGCGAAGCGGCGGGTGGAGTTCGGGCACGGGGTGGCGCAGCCGCTGCAGCAGCGCGCGCAGCGTCTGGTTGCGCACCGTTGCGGTGGGATCGTCGATCCCGGCGATGGCGTGCTCGAGTCCGCGCAGGTTGCCGCCGGCGCACAACGCCCGGTAGGCCGCCGCACGCACCCGCGGTGAGAGGTGTGCGGTGGCGTGGATCAGCTCGGTCTGCGCGTGGATCCCGAGTCGCGGCGCGCCAAGGTCGATCGCGAGCAGTGCGGTCGCCTCGTCCTCGTGGTGGAAGAAGGCACGCAGCGGCGTGGCATCGCCGGAACAGCCGTGGCGCACCGCCTCCACCACGTGGGGCCGCAGCTTCGGGTGATCGAGCAGGTAGGGAGCGACACCGATGGCGTCGGCGCCGAGAGCGAGCAGATAGCGCTGCAGCGCCTCGAAGGCGTGTGCGCGTTCCACGTGCTGCCGCACGAGCGTGGCCACCGTCGGCGTGCACGCCGCCTTCACGACCTGCTCGCAGCGGGTGCGGATCGCGGGATCGAGATCGGCGCGGCGGGCGATCTCGCGGGCGTGCCGTGTCGTCTCGACGAGCGGGCCGAGCTGGCCGTGGTCGGCGAGCAGCGGTACGAGGTCGGCGAGCCACTGCAGCGGCGCGGCGAGTTCCGCGGGGGTCACCGCCGTGTGCACGAGCGTCCACAGGACATCGGAGGCCTCGGCGAGAAGTGGGGCGTTGCGCAGCGTCTGCACGCGCGCGATCAGCGCGTCGATCTCCTCGCGCCGCAGCAGGTACGGCTCGTCCTCCTGCTCGTCCTCCTCCTCGACGTCACGAACCCCGGCGGGCTCGAGCCGCGCGATCTGCTCGAGCGACAGCGAGCGATCGCGCAACCGGTCGCGCAGACAGCCATTGCCGGGATCGCGGTCCGGATCGTCGGGGGACCACGGCTCGGCGATCACGTCCACGGTGACGAACCCGATGTGCGACAGCGAACGCTCCCACAGCAGCGTGGCGAGATCGTCGCGCTGCCCGGCGACCGCGATCTGCAGCAGGCGGACGAAGGTGCGCAACTCGTCGGTGCGCACGTCGCTGTGGAACACGAGTTCCTTGATGCCGCTGTCGAACAGCGTGAAGGCGAAGTTGCGCTCGTCCTGCCCGCCGTCGTACACCCACTCGTCGTCGAGATACACCTCGTCGCACACGACGGTGAGCGAGAGGGTGCCGTAGGTCTCGAGCAGCCCGCCCATGCGCTCGGCGAACTCGCTGTGCAACTGCTCGACGACCGAGGAGGCACGTGGGTAGAGCAGGGCGGTCTTGATCGCGCGATCGAGCGTGCGCAGCACCTCGCGTGTCGCCTCGACGCGGCGCCGGCGGGTGTGGTCCTCGGCGGGTCGGGACGAAGAGAGGGCGGAGGCCATGGGTTTCTCCGCAGCAACGTTCGGCGTGACAACAGGCTGCACTCGGATCCTTCCGATACGACGTGCCGCATGTCAACGCCTGCGCGCGCCGCTGGCGGCGTGTTCGCGGCGTCGTAGAACGCAGGCAGAACGCGGCGACAGACGCCGTGAAGCGACGAGGATGCCATGCACAGCGAGTGCACTTCGAACACGGGGGAGGATCCCCTCGAAGGGCAGACGATCGGGGGGTGTGTGCTCGAGCGACGCATCGCGCGAGGCGGCATGGGCGCTGTCTATCGCGCTCGTTCGCTGGCACTTGGCGAGGCGGTGGCGGTCAAGATCGTCGCCGCCAACCCCATGACGGACTCCCGCCGCGCGTATGAACGCTTCATACGGGAGGCGCGCGCCACCGCGCGCGTGCAGCACCCCAACGTGGTGCGGGTCTTGCGCGCCGGTGTCGAGCGCGCCCTCGCGTACATGGTCATGGAACTCGTGGTCGGGCGCGACCTCAAGGCGTGGGTGGGCCGCGAGGGCGTGCTG
This sequence comes from Planctomycetota bacterium, assembly GCA_003694875.1. Lineage (GTDB taxonomy): Bacteria > Planctomycetota > J058 > J103 > J103 > J103. The sequence continues at coordinate 3,563 of RFJN01000005.1, forward strand.
CCCGTGCAGCGCGCACTCGAGGTCACGTGGGCGGCGGCGCGGGGGCTCGCGGCGGCGCACGCGGTGGGGATCGTGCATCGCGACATCAAGCCGGCCAACATCCTGGTCTCGGAAGCGGGGGAGGTGAAGCTCGTCGACTTCGGGCTCGGCAAGCACACCGGCGACAGCTCGCTGACGCGCCCGGGAGCGGTCGTCGGCACACCCGATTACCTCAGCCCCGAGGCGTGTCTCGGGCGCAGTGTCGACGAGCGTTCGGACCTGTACTCGATGGGCGCGACCCTCTTCTTCGCGTTGACCGGG
>RFJN01000420.1 GCA_003694875.1 Planctomycetota bacterium
CCACCACCCCCACCACCGCCTTCCCCCTCGGCAGCCGCACCGACGACCCGGTCGCCATGTACGACGCCGACGTCTTCACCGTGAGCGCCAACCTCGCCGGCGTCCCCGCGCTCTCGCTGCCGTGCGGACACGATCCCGACGGCCTGCCCATCGGCCTGCAGCTGCTCGCACCCTGGCGTGCCGACGCGCAACTTCTCGCGACCGCCCACGCGATCGAACGCCTGGGGCCCCCCAGCGTACCGCCGGAGGAGATCGCCCGGTGAACGAGGCCCTGCAGCGCGCGCTCGAGCGCTACGAGCCGGTGATCGGCATGGAGGTGCACGCGCAGCTCGACACGCGCACCAAGCTCTTGTGCGGCTGCCCGGTGCGCTTCGGTGCGCCGCCCAACACCCTCGTGTGTCCGGTCTGCCTCGGGCTGCCCGGCTCGCTGCCCGTCCCGAGCCGGGCCGCGGTCGAACACGTGCTGCGGATCGCACTCGCACTCGGCTGCGAGATCCCCGAACGCAGCTGGTTCGACCGCAAGAACTACAACTACCCCGACCAGCCGAAGAACTACCAGATCTCGCAGGACGAGCGCCCGCTCGGCCGCGGGGGCGCGCTGGTGTGCATGCGCAGCGGCCAGGTGGTGACGATCGACAACGTGCACCTCGAGGAGGACGCGGGCAAGCTGCTGCACGAGGGCGTCGGTCCCGGCCAGTCGCTCGTCGACCTCAACCGCGCCGGCACCCCCCTCGCCGAGATCGTGACCGAGCCGGTGCTGCACACCCTCGAAGCCGTCGACGACTTCATGGACACCCTGCGGCTGTTGCTGCTGCACCTCGGGGCGAGCCGCTGCCGCATGCAGGAGGGCAACCTGCGCTTCGAGGCCTCCATCTCGCTGCGTCCGCGCGGCCAGACCGCACTCGGCACCCGCGTCGAGATCAAGAACCTCAACTCCCACAAGGCGGTGCTCGGCGCGCTGTCGCACGAGATCGTGCGCCAGGCCGCACAGCTCGATCGCGGCGAGCCGATCGCGCAGCAGACCCGACTGTGGGACGAGGCGAACGGACGCACCGCCCCCATGCGCAGCAAGGAACAGGCGCACGACTACCGCTACTTCCCCGAGCCCGACATCCCGCCGCTCTCGATCCCCGCCTCCTGGCGCGAACGGCTCGCCGCCTCGCTGCCCGAACGCCCGCGCGAACGCTTCGAACGACTGCAGCGCAGCGGCCTCGGAGCCTACGAGGCCGAGATCCTCGTGTCCGACCCCGCGCTCGCCGACTACCACGACGCACTCGCCCGCACAACCGGCGAGCCGCGCCGCGCCGCGCTGTGGCTGATCAACGACGTGCTCAAGCTGCTCAACGCCCGCAAGCGCCCGTTCGCCGACTGGAACGTGCCGCCCGAAGCACTCGCGGAACTGATCGCGCTCGAGCGCGAGGGCGTCGTCTCGGGCCTCGTCGCCCGCAACGACGTGCTGCCGGCGATGTGGGAGACCGGCGAGCGCCCGCGCACGATCGTCGAGGCGCGCGGGCTCGCACAGCGCTCGGACGACGCCAGCCTCGCCCCGATCGTCGCCGAGGTGCTCGCCGCCCACCCCGACACCGTCGCGCAGTACCGCGCCGGCAAGACCAAGGTGCTCGGGTTCCTGATCGGACAGTGCATGCGCCGCAGCGCCGGCCGCGGCAACCCGAAGCGCTTCTCGGAACTGCTGCGCGACGCACTCGCGAGCGAGACGGACCAGGGCTCCCGCCCCGCCACGTAGCCGCCCGCGAGCCAAGCCCGCTTGCGCGCCTCCGAACAGAGCCTAGCGCATGCGCACCGGCGGCGTCTCGGTCACGAGGGTGTCGCGGCGCGGACGCAGCGAGATCTGCAACTCCTTCAACCCCGTCGGAAACGCGAGCTGCAACGCCGCACGCGCCCCGCGCAGCTCCTTCGGGATCCGCCACTCGAGCACGTACGGCTCGTCCTCGTCCCCGCCCTCGGTCTGCCCGAGCAACGTCGGCTGCGCCGCCGCGTCGAGCGGCTGCCCGCTCGCGTCGGTCAGCGGCTGGAAGTACACCTTCGCCGGCGCCCCGTGCGTCTTCACCACGAGCTCCGGCCCACCGCACGCCACGAGCCCCGAGACCACGACCGCCACCAGCCCCGCACTCCACCAGCTCCTGCGCATGCCAGCTCCTCCCCCTCGCGTTCCTTCCCTCGAACCGCCTCGCAGTCTAGCCGAGCCGAACGCAAACGGCCCGCGAGAACGCCGCAGCACCCGGTGCGACATTTTGCCAAAAGCGCGCCAGTTTCCGATGCCGATAGCACTTACAGACGAGGCGCCGGTTGCCGCACGCCCCCCGCTCGTTGCGCGTGTCGCGGACAGCGGCTATCAGTGAACGGGACGCGAGGTGACAACCGGATCGGGAGGGTGAGCTGCCATGCGCGTTCGAGCCGCCGCATTGCGCACCGTGGCCCTCGGACTCCTGCTGCTGCCCGCCTCCCTCCTGCTGCGCCCCTCGCCCACCGCCCACGCCGACGACTTCGATCTGCCCATCAACACCCACGTCAACGCCCGCGAGGATACCGACCCCTCGGCCGCCGAGGAGGACGAGGCCACCTTCTACGACGAACAGCTGCCCGACGAATCCGACAGCGTGATCTTCGTCGTCGATCGCTCCGCCAGCATGAGCCTGCCGGTCGAACCCTTCGTCGGCCTCGACGGCAACGTCGTGCAGGGAGCCACACGGCTCGACTTCGTCAAGACCGAACTCAAGCGCTCGATCTCCGCGCTGCCGCCCGACTACACGTTCAACATCATCGTGTACGACGAGTGCGTCGAGCGCTGGAAGGACACACGCCAGCCGGCCACCGACGGCAACAAGGCGCGCGCGATCGCATGGCTCGACCAGATCGTGCCCTGGGGCTGGACCAACACCGGCGGCGCCACCTCGCTCGCCCTCAGCGACCAGGGCAACAGCGTCGTGCTCGTGCTCAGCGACGGCGCACCCAACTTCCTCGACTGCGCCCAGAGCTACGTCGCCGACTTCGAAACCCACCGCCGCGTGATCCGCACCGCCAACGCCCAGAAAGCCATCGTCCACACCTTCGGCATCGGCCTCGA
>RFJN01000421.1 GCA_003694875.1 Planctomycetota bacterium
GCAGAAACGCCGGCACGCCGAGTTCGTACTTCGCCGGCGCCTTGCGCTGCAGGATCAGCTCGATGTCGGCCGGCAGCCGCGACGCGTCGACGAAGTGCAACAGTTCGCGCCAGATCGAGGGCGGCAGGTAGAACTCGAGTTCGGGGTGCCGGCGCGCGAGCGCGGCGAAGGCGAGCACCGCCTCGGTCGGGCTCTCGCCGAGCGCAGCGCGCACGTCGGGGTTGGTGAACACGCTCGTATCGATCACGAACCGCCGCCACGCTCCGCCCCCCGCGCCCTCGGTGCCCTGCGGCGGCGCGGAACTCACCACGGCAGCTCGGTCCCGTCGTAGGAGAAGAAGCGGCCGGTGTCCTGCAGCGTCAGCCGGGCGAGCACCGCACGCAGCCCGCGCGCGCTCTCGGCCGGCTCGAGCGGAGCCGCCTTGCTTCCCATGCGGGTGCGCACCCAGCCGGGGTGCAACAGCACGCAGCAGATCCCGCGCGGGCGCAGCTCGTGCGCCAGCGTGCGCCACAGCATGTTGAGCGCAGCCTTCGAGGCGCGATAGGCATAGTAGCCCCCGCTGGTGTTGTCACCGATGCTGCCCATGCGGCTCGTCATGGCGGCGAGCACCGGCCGCTCGCTGCGCGCAAGCCCCTCGAGGAAGGCGCGCCCGAAGAGGAACGCGCCCGTCGCGTTGATCTCGAAGCTGCGTGCGAGTGTCTCGGCTCGAACCTCGAGCGCACTCTCGCCGCGGTCGAGCAGCACGCCGGCGTTCGAGAACACGAGATCGAGCGTCTCGCCCGACAGCGCCCGGCCGAGTTCGGCCACCCGCTCGTGGTCGGTCACATCCAGGGCGTGCACGGTGAGTCGCTCCCGGTGCCGCTGTGCGAGCGCGCCGAGTTCCTGGGCCTGCTCGGGCCGTCGGCAGGCGGCGTGCACGCGCCAGCCGTCCTCGAGGTATTGCCGCGTCAGCTCGAGTCCGAGTCCGCGGTTGGCGCCGCTGATCACCAGGGTGGGCATGTCCGGTGCTCCCCCACGAGACGTCTCGCCGTCACGATAGCACACCGGCCGGCTGCGACTCCACCGCGCGCGCCCTTGCCCGCTCGGAGGCGGCTCGCTACCTTCTCGCGAACTCGGGCACGCATGCCGAAACGGAGAGCCGTCCGGATGACGTCGCACGATCGAGCGCGCGCCGCCCGGCGAACACCGCCTGCCGGTCCGGTCTACCGGCCGGTCTCGGCCGACGCGGCGCCCGAGCGCGCCGAGCCGCTCGGCACCCGCTTCGAGCGAGTCTACGTCAAGGCGCCCTCGCGCCGCTGGCGGCGGCGGGTGCGCCGCTGGTTCCGCGACGGGCTCGTCTCGCTCGCGGTCCACACCGTGCCGTATCTGTACTATGCCTACTGCGCCTTCGTCTTCCGCACGAGCCGGGTCGACGACACGCTGATCGATCCGGTCGACCGCTGGTACCGCGACAGGGGCGGCGGACGGCTGTGCGTGGCGTTGTGGCACCAGGAGGTGTTCACCGTCGCCTACGGCTATCGGCGCGTGCGTCCGCACACCCTCGCGAGCGTGGGCGACGCGGGACGCGTGATCACCCGCATGCTGGAGCTATGCGGGTTTCGCGTCTTCCGCGGCGGCTCCTCGAAGGGCCAGGCGCGGCGCCGGCGGGTGCTGCCGCTCATGATCGAGTACATGCAGCGCGCGCGCGAACCGGTGCTGTACGGCATCACGGTCGACGGCTCGAAGGGACCGCCGTATGTCCTGAAGCCGGGCGTCGCGGTGATCGCGCAGCGCTGCCGCTGTGCGGTGTGGCTCGCGCGCACCTGGTACAGCCGCCGCATCGAGCTGCCCACCTGGGACCGGACCGCGATCCCGCTGCCGTTCGGCCGCATCGCGCTGCGCGGTGTGGGACCCTACTGGATCGATCCCGACGCCGGGCCCGAGGAACTCGAGGCGTTCCGCGCCCACCTCGAGCGCGAGCTGCAGGAGCTGTGCTACTGGAGCCGGCGGCTGCTCGATCGCACCGGACACGTGCCGCCGGGCTTCCCGCCGGGCTGGCGCCCGCGCTGGCGCGCCGATCGCTGGGGGATCGCCCGCACCCCGTGGGATCTCGATCCCGACAACGTCCCGCCCTGGGCCCACGGCGCGACGCGCAAGAACAGCGGGGAGGAAACTGCAGCGTAGCGCCCCCGACGACCGACAACCCGAACAGGGGGCATACCGTTGTCGGAGCCTTTCGCGATACTCCCCACGCGTGCGAGGGGGAAACGGGGTGCGCGGCACCGGCCGCGCGAGGGCAACGGAGGGCAGCGATGACGCTCACGCCCAAGCAACTGGCGATCGTCGAGTTCCTGGTGGCGTACCGCGACGCGCACGGGCTCTCGCCCACCCTCGAGGAGATCGCCCGTCACTTCGGCGTGTCGAAGATCACGGTGCACGAGCACGTGGCGCAGTTGTGCAAGAAGGGGGCGATCCGCAAGAAGCCCTACCAGTCGCGCTCGCTCACGGTCAACGCCGAACTCGAGCACGAGGTGCGCCACCGCGTCGCCCACCGCCTCTCGGGCAGCACGCAGCCGCGCGCGCGCACTGCCGGCGGCTCGGCCGCCCTGCCGCTGCTCGGCCGCATCGCGGCCGGTCGCCCGATCGAGGCGGTGGAGGATCCCGAGGAGGTGCTCGATCTCGCCGACGTGGTGCGCATCGACCGCGCCTCCTACGCGCTGAAGGTGTGCGGCGACTCGATGATCGAGGACGGGATCCACGACGGCGACTACGTGATCGTCGAGAACCGCAACTGGGCCAACGACGGCGAGGTGGTGGTCGCGATCGTGGGCGACAACGAGGCGACGCTCAAGCGGCTGTACCGCGAGCCGGACGGACGGGTGCGGCTGCAGCCGGCCAACGCCGCGCTCGAGCCGCTGATCGTCTCGTCGTGCGAGATCCGCGGCGTGGTGGTGGGCGTGCTGCGGCGGTTCTGAGCCGCCTCGCGCCCACGAAGCACGAGCCGGGACTCGCCGCGCAGGCGGCGTTACGCTATCCTCGTGGCCGGACGACAGGCGTGCGGACACAGGAGCGGGTCACCATGGGCTGGGGCGCGAGAGCGGCGAGAGCGCTGGCGACGGCGGTGTTCGTGGCGCTGCCCTGCGGTACCGGGATGGCCAAGACCGCACCACCTCCGGCCCGCAAGGCGCTCAACCCCCACGTGCTCGCGATCCTGCGCAGCTACCCCACCGACGGCACGCACCGCTACTGGTGGCCGAAGGACGGGCGGTACGACGGGGTCAGCCGGACGCTGCGCTACGACGGCGAGGTGGTCGCCCGCGGAGAGCCGGGCGGACGCACCTTCTGCTGCGGGCTGACGTTCGAGGTGTGGCTGCGCGCGTGCGAGCGCGCCCACCGACACCGGGGCAAGGCGGGCCCGCTGCGGCTCGCCGGCATCGACGCCGCCGGCATGCGGCGGCTGCGCAGCGCCTGGTACTGCGCGGCCGGGGGGCTCGCCGGTCCGGAGGACGCGCTCGTGCCGCGCGGACTCGGCTACCGGATCCGCCGGCTCGAGGACGCGCGCCCCGGCGACTTCGTGCAACTGTGGCGCCACTCCGGCAGCGGCCACTCGGTGATCTTCCTCGCGTGGGTACGCGAGGGAGGGCGGATCGTGGGCATGCGCTACTGGTCGACGCAGTCGAGCACCCGCGGGATCGGCGTGCGGGTGGAGCGCTTCGGCCCGCCGCGCGGCATCGATCCGCAGCGGCTGCACATCGTGCGCGCCGCGCTACCCTGACCCGGCCACCCGTCCA
>RFJN01000422.1 GCA_003694875.1 Planctomycetota bacterium
ACCGCCGGCGCGCAGACCGCGGACCCGATCGTCGACCGAGCGCCGGGCGCTGAGGAACAGCACCGGCAGATCGAACCCGCGCTCGCGCAGCCGCTCGACCAGACTCAGTCCGTCGAGTCCCGGCAGCATGACGTCGATCACCGCGGCGTCGTAGGGTTCGGTGCTCGCGAGACGCAGTCCCCGCAGCCCGTCGTGCGCGACGTCGACCGCGAAGCCCGCCTCGCGAAGCCCCTTCGCGAGAAATTCGGCGATCGTTGCGTCGTCTTCCACGACCAGGATCCGCATGCCGTTCCGTCCGTCGTCGCCCCGTGCGCGGCCCGGCGCGACTGCAGCCGCGCCGGCCTCTTGAAGTCCGGTGGCGCATGCTACCCGAAACGGGTCGGGGCTGTCTTGTTCGGCATGCGCTGTCGCTCCGAGGAGCTTGGGGTCCAATCTGTTGGCGCGACGCTCGTGCACTTGGGACTCGCAACGGTCGGACCGAGTCGTTATCTTCATGCGACACCAACGTGGCGGAGGAGAAAACGCACATGGCGGAACTGGGCAAGATTCTCAAAGACGAGATTCGGCGGCTCGCGCGGCGCGAGATCCGCGCCGAGACCGAGTCGCAGCGCAAGGCGGTGATCGCGCTCAAGCGCGAGGTGCGCGAGCTGCGCAAGCACAACGAGGCCTTGACGAAGGAGGTCGCGGCGCTGCGCCGGCACCTGCCCGACGAGGTGGTGCAGAAAGTCGACAAGACGCGCAAGCCCCGGATCAGTGCGCGCTCGATCCGGGCGCAGCGCAAGCGTCTCGGACTCAGCATCGAGGCGTACGCGCGGCTGCTCGGCGCGAGTCCGGGCTCGGTGGTCAACTGGGAGCAGCGCAAGACGCGGCCGGCGCCGTCCATGCGCGAGAAGCTGCTCGAGGTGCGCAAGCTCGGACGACGCGACGTCAAGAGGATCCTGGCCGAACTCGAGGCGGCCGGCGGCGACGCGGACAAGAAGAAGACCGCGTCCGCGAAGAAGAGCGAGGGCGGCAGCCGGGCGAAGGCGAGCAAGCGCGCGACGGGCACGAGCGGCAGCAAGGCGAAGGCCTCGAAGAAGGCGAGCAAGGGCGCAACGAAGGCGAGCAAGGGCGCAACGAAGGCGAAGAGCCAGGCGAAGAAGAAGACGGCGGCGAAGAGGTCGAGCGGCGCCCGCAAGGCCGGCTCGTCGAAGCGAGGCGCCGAGGCGCCGGCGGCGAGCGAGACGGCCGCGAGCGAGTGAGCCGCGGCGCGGACCGCTCGCGGCAGGCGTCCGGAGACGGCGTGGCGCCGTCGCCCGTCGGATCGCAGTCCCCGGCGCTCGTCGCGCCGGCGGGGGGGCCGAGCGGCGGCGCGCGGGCGTTCGGTTCGCCCGCGTGCGTTCGGTTCGCCTGCGTGTCCGGTCCGGCTCGCGCGCCGGCGACCGGTCTGCGCCAATGTCGCCGCGTGCTCCGAGGTGTGTGACGCGCCAGTCCCGTGACGCGCCTGCCCCGCGGTGTGTGGGGCCCGCGCGGTGTGGCGGAGGGTGAGGGATTCGAACCCCCGGTCCCCTCGCGGGGACGCCGGTTTTCAAAACCGGTCCGTTCGGCCGCTCCGGCAACCCTCCGCATCGCGCCGGCCGCGATTGTAGGCCGCGACCGCTCGGCCGGACAAGGGGATCGCGGGGCGAACGGCAGCGGGGGCGTCGCTCGGTGCTGCGTCCCTGCGGGGCCGCGCGCCCCGCCGGTGCGCGCCGGACAGCGACCGAGAAGGGGTGTCGCACCGGCCTCCGGGGCGCGGCGCCCGCGGGTCGCGGACACGGTGGGGAGTGCTTGCGGCGCTCGTGCGTGACGGATTGCCGCCGGTCCCGGCGTGCCGGAGGCAACCGCCGGACCGGGTCGGGAGCCAGCCTGCCCGGCTGTGCACGGAAGGCACGCAAAGGCGTCGTCGGCGACAGGGCGGCGGCAGCTCGAGCGGACTGCCGCCGTGTGCCGGCCGCGAGGTGCGACGCTTGCCGAGGCGGTCGCTCATCGGCGGGTCACACCCCGCGTCCGCCCGGCCGCCGCCTTTTGCTACGATGGCGTGCGCATCCGGTGGGGGAGGAAGAGCGAACCATGGTCGCCGAAGCGCCCGCCGCGCGTCCCCGTGTCGCGTCGTTCGCCATGCTCACCGACCTCTACGAGCTCACCATGGCGTACGGCTACTGGCGGGAGGGACTCGACCGGCGGCGCGCTTGCTTCCACCTCTTCTTCCGCAAGAACCCCTTCGGCGGCGGCTTCGCCCTCGCCGCCGGGCTCGGTCCGCTGATCGAGGCGCTCGACAGCTTCCGCTTCTCGAACGACGATCTCGCCTGCCTCGCCGAGCTGCGCGGCAACGATGGACAACCTTTGTTCGAGCCCGCGTTCCTGGCGTACCTCGGCGCGCTGCGGCTCGAGTGCGACATCGACGCCGTGCCGGAAGGCAGCGTGGTCTTCCCCTTCGAGCCGCTGGTGCGTGTGCGGGGACCGCTGCTGCAGGCGCAGCTTCTCGAGACGCTGCTGCTCAACCAGATCAACTTTCCCACCCTCGTCGCCACCAAGGCGGCGCGGGTGTGCCGTGCGGCCGGCGGCGATCCGGTGCTCGAGTTCGGCCTGCGGCGCGCGCAGGGTCCCGACGGGGGGGTGACCGCGAGCCGCGCGGCGTATGTCGGTGGCTGCGTCGGCACCTCGAACGTCGCGGCCGGACAGCGCTACGGCATCCCGGTGCGCGGCACCCACGCGCACAGCTGGGTGATGGCGTTTGCGACCGAGCGCGAGGCGTTCGAACGCTACGCCGACGCCATGCCCAACAACTGCATCTTTCTCGTCGACACCTATGACACGATCGAGGGGGTGCGCAACGCGATCGCGGTGGCGCGCCGGCTGCGCGAGCGGGGCCACGAGCTCGTGGGGATCCGGCTCGACTCGGGCGATCTCGCCGCGCTCAGCAAGCGGGCGCGCCGCATGCTCGACGAGGCGGGCTTCCCGCAGGCGCGGATTGTGGCGTCGAACGAACTCGACGAGCACGTGATCCGCAGCCTCAAGGACCAGGGGGCGCGGATCGATGTGTGGGGGGTGGGCACGAAGCTCGCCACCGCGTGGGATCAGCCCGCGCTCGGTGGCGTCTACAAGCTCGCCGCGATCGAGACCCCGAGCGGGCGCTGGCGGCGCATGGTCAAGCTCTCCGAACAGACCGCCAAGATCTCCACCCCGGGGATCCTGCAGGTGCGCCGCTACGAGCGAGACGGTCGGCTCGCGGCGGACGCGATCTGGGACGAGGAGCTCGGGATCGGCTCGCAACCGGTGCTGATCGACCCGCTCGACCACACCCGCCGCTACCGGATCGAACGCGGACTCGAGCCCGGCCGCGACCTGCTCGTGCCGATCTACCGCGGGGGCGAGCGCGTCTACGAGCCGCCGGCACTCGAGGGCGTGCGCGCCTTCGCGCTCGAGCAGCTCGCGCGCCTGCCCGAGGGCGTGCGCCGCTTCCTCAATCCGCAGATCTACCCTGTGGGCCTCGAACAGCGGCTGTTCGAGCGCAAGACGCAGCTGATCCTCGCCGCGCGCGGCTTCGCGGCGCCGGACGAGCACGAGACGCCGGAGGCAGGAGGCTGACCATGTCCGACCGTACACTGCCCCTTCCGCCCTGGTACGACCCCGACGACGCCGGCCGGTGGAGCCACGACCCGTCGCTCGAGACGCTGCGCGGCTTCGCCGAGCGCTGGCGTCGCGAACACGGGATCCGGCCGGCGCACGAGGACCGGGTCCGGGTGGGGCTGCTGCTGATCGACATGCAGAAGGACTTCTGTCTGCCCGAGGGGACGCTGTTCGTGGGGG
>RFJN01000423.1 GCA_003694875.1 Planctomycetota bacterium
AACCCGGCCACGAGGAGCGCGCCGGCGCGGGGCGCGGTGGGGACGAACCTGGCCACGACGCGCGCGACGAGTCGGTGCGCGGGGGGGGCGGGGCGGCGCCACGCCGTGCCCTGCGCGGGCGAACCGATCGGGCGCTGTGGAGCGACAAGGACCGGCTGCGCGAGCTGCTCGTGGCGCTGCACCCGCGCGTGAGCGCCGCGTTCTCGTGGAGTCGGGTCGCCGACGAGCGTGCGCTCGCCTGGACGGTGCGGGCCGAGACGCCGCTCACCGAGCGCTGGCGCACCGGCGTCTTCGCCTCCGAGACCCGGCTGCGGGGGCGGGTGCTCGCGCTCGGGACGCGGCTGCGCGGCGGACACCGCGAACAGGCCGGGGTGTGGCTCGAGCGCGAGGCGCTCGGGCTGTGGCCGCGCGCGTCGGTGCGGCTCGCGGCGGGCGGCTGGACGGGACGGCCCGGCGCAGCCCACCCCACCGCCGGGGGGCGGCTCGAGCTGCAGGCCACCGAGCGGCTCACGCTCGGGCTCGAGGGCTCGTGGAACGCGGCGTGGTACGACCCGGTCGAGGCGAGTGCGTTCGACGGTCGCGCGCACCGGCTGCGGTTCGACGCGACGTTCCTGTGGAGGGCGCCGCTGGCGTTCGAACTCACCTACCTGCGGGCGGTGGCGCAGGGCGCACGCTACGGGATCGCGGCCGACCGTGCACCCGGCTTCGGGCGCAACCACCTCGGCGACGAGGCGCAGCTCGATCTCGAGGCGGGGCTTCGGCTGCTCGACGGGCCGCTGTTGCTCGATCTCGTCTATACGTGGCACGCGAGCCGGTTCGACGGCGGACGCACGGCGCTCGGGCTCGTGCCGTTGATCGCGCACTCGCTCGCGCACATCGCGACACTGCGGGCCGAGGCGCCGCTCACCGACACGCTGCATGCGCGGGCGGCGCTGTTCGTGATCGACGACCGGGCGCGCGATCTCTCGGCGCTGCGCGGCGAGAGCTGGGGCTTCGAACTCGGCGCGCGCCAGCGCTGGGGGCCGCACGCGTGGTGTTCGCTCGATTACCGCTTCGCCACCGAGTCGCTGCAGGGGAGCACGGGACGGGCCGAGAGCCTGTCGTTCACGTTTGTCTACGTTTTCTGAGAGCGGGGACGGCCGCGCAGGCGGTCGCAAGGAGGAGAGACATGCAAGGCGTTGCAGGGAGAGGCGGGCGCGGGGTGCGCGCCGTGGCCACGCTCGGGCTCGCGGTGGCGGTGCTCGGCGCGGCGGGGTGTGTGCACCGCTACCGCAACGACTGGGTGGCGCCCGGGTTCCGCACTGCGGTGCTGCCGCGGATCGCGCTCGTGCCGCTCGTCAACCTCAGCGGCTACCCGCAGGCGGGCGAGATCGTGGCGCAACTGCTCGGCACCGAGCTGTACCGGCGCGGCTTCCGGCTGATCGCGTCGTGGCGCGTGCGCGAGGCGCTGCAGGCGGCCGAGATCGACCCCGAGCTCGCCCCCGAGGCGGCGATGCGGGTCGACTGGGCGGCGTTCGGGCGGCGGCTCGGGGTCGACGGCATCCTCGTGGGCAGTGTCGACGAGATGCGCTACAAGCGCGATCTCGGCGAGGATCCGGTGGTGGGCTACACGGTGCGGCTGCTCGACACCGCGAGCGGTCGCGTGCTGTGGACCGCGAGCCACTCGCGCGCCGAGCACGGAATCTTCTACCACAAGCACCACCTCCACGAGAACGTGCAGCGCATAGCGCACGCCATGCTCGAGACGCTGCTCGACGAGGCGGGGCCGCCGGCGGCGGTCGGCATGTCGGAGCAGGGCGCGCCGGCCGGGGGCGAGAGCCGCGCGTCCGAGGGGCCCGAGCCGGCGTCGTCCGACGGTGGCATGTCCGAGGGGGCAGGGGGGAGTTCGGACGGCGAGGGGGGGCCGCAGGCGGAGGAGACGGCGCGGTGAGCGACGCGCGCGTCCCGCAGCTCTGGATCTGTGACGCGGATCCGGCCAACGCGCGCTGGCTCGAGGCTTTGTTCGCCTTCGAGTCGATCGAGACGCGCCGGTTCGAGGAGGCCGACGCGCTACTCGAGGCGCTCGGGCTGCAGGTGCCCGACGTGCTGCTGATCGATCTGCTGCTGCCGGGCGTCTCGGGGCTGTCGGTGCTCGAGCGCCTTCGCGAGGAGGGGCGGGCGGCTGCGCGGCTGCCGGTGGTCGTGACCTCGGCCGCCCGCCTCGCACCCCATGAGCGGGCGCGCATACGTGGGCTCGGCGCCGCGATCGCCGCGAAACCGCTGCAGCCCGACGAGGTGCTGCGTCGGGTGCGGTATGCGCTCGCCCGGGCGAGCGCGCCGGCGCGCGAGGAGGAGGTGCTGTGAACGGCGAGGACGCGGTGCCGGGCACGCGGCGGATCGGGCTTGTCCGTGCGCTCTTCGAGGCGGCGGTGCTGGCGGTGGCGCTGCAGCTCGCGCTCGTGGCGCTCGGCGTGCTTCCGGGCGGGCTGCGGCTGCACCCGATCACGGCGCATGCGGTGATCGCGCTGATCGCGGTCCGGGCGGGGCTGCGCGCGGGACTTGGCACCGCGGCGCTGTTCGTGTGCGTGCACC
>RFJN01000424.1 GCA_003694875.1 Planctomycetota bacterium
CATGTTCGACACGGTGTGGGCCATCGCCGCCCCACCGGTCGCCGCCACCCTCGCGCCCCGGGTCGAGACCGAACTCGCGCTCGACGCGCTGCGGCCGATCCGCGGCTTCACGATCCGCAACAGCGCCGATCCCTCGATCGACACCGTGCTCTACACCACCTCCGTCCCGAACCAGACGGGCTCGCCCGGCAGCGGGCTGCAGACCGGCACCCGGTCGTGGCTCGTCGCCCGCTACCCGGTGCCGATCCCGAAGCGCCCGTCCGACGGCTACCTGTGGAGTTCGAGCCCGTTCGTGCTCGACGGCGCGGTGGATCCGCGCGAGCAGCACCCCGGCCAGGACATCTCGCTGCCGTACTGGATCGCGCGCAGCCACGGGCTGCTGCCCTGACGCCGGCCGGCCGCCGCCAGCCCGGCGGCAGCCGGCGCGAGAAGAGCGCGTCTGCCCCATCTTCCGGTCCTTGAAGTCGTGCCCGGTGCCGTGCACTCTGCATGGCAAAGAGTCATGCACGCCGCCGATCCGACCTGCCTGGTGCCAAGACATGTTGCCTGGTCCCAGGTGCCTGCGTCACGCAAGGGGCCGGCCTGGACAGCCCCGCGCTGCCGCCGCGCCACAACCCACGCTCAATGCACAGAATTCGTGGGTTGCTGGGTTCCTCATGATCACCACCACTGCCGGCCCCCCCGTTCCAGCGCCAGGATCGAGAAAACAAGAAGGAACCCAGCAACCCCGGAAGACGGGTCTGCGTCGCGGCTAGCGCGTGCGCGCCTGCCGACGCCGCCGCCAGCGCTGCAGCCCGAGCGCACCGAGCGCGAGGGCGCCGAGCGTGCCGAGCCCGCCCGGGCCCGGCGCCTCCGGCCCACCGTAGCTGCAACCGCTCGCGCCACCGGCGAGCCCGGCCGTGCTCAGCGGACTTCCCGGCCCCGTGGCGACGTTGTTCGAGACCGTGATCGTCACGGTGGCCGGCGCACTCTCGCGCTCGCCGTCGGTCGCGACGTACGAGAACGAGTCCTGGCCCTCGAAGCCCGGATCCGGGGTGTAGACCACGTCGGGCAAGCTGCCGGTGAGCTTGCCGTGCGCCGGCAGCGACGTCACGCGGTACGACACCGCTCCCGGCGTGCTCGGCAGCCCGTCGTCGCTCGCCGCAAGCGTGATCGACACGCTCGCACCGCCCCGCCGGGGCCCCGCCGCGGACCGGCACCGGGAGTTCGAGGCGTTCGCAGAAACACAGAGAAGTGCGGCCGCCGCCTCAGCGCAGATCGCGCATGCGGGCGCGGGCGGCCTCGAGCACGAAGCGGTCGGTCTGCGGTCCGTAGACCGTCGACTGCCCCTCGTAGTCGCCGGCGAGATAGCGCGCCTCGGTGGCAACGTAGCCCATGTAGTCGTTGGCGAGCCCAAAGACGAGCACCCGCCGCCAGCCGAGCGCGCGTCCGGCCGCCTCGATCGCCCAGCCCTCCTCGGTGATCGGCTCGCCGGGGACCGTGACGATCACGTCCTCGCCGATCCGCAGCGCCTGGAACGGCAGCTCGTCGGGCAGCCACGAGGGGTCGAGCGCGATCGCAATCGAGAAGCCGGGGATCAGCGAGCAGATGTCGGTGCCGGTGCCCGGCACCGGGAAACAGCCCGTGTTAAAGACCGGCGCCGGGGTGCGCACGTAGACGAGCTGCGCGTCGAGCTCGGCGGTCGCCGTCGTCGCCGTCGCCTGCCACACCGCGTGTGCGGTCTCGGCGATCTGCTCGCCATCGCGCTGCGCCCCCGCAAAGCCACCGTCGGCCGGACTCACGTCCCCCTCGGCCCCGTTGGCGAACACCGCCACGCCACCACCGAGCCGCTGCTCGAGCTCGCGGCACGCCGCCCCCGCCACGTCCGCCGACAGCAGCAGATTCGACGGGCCGAGACACGTCCCGTGGATCGCGTAGTGGATCACCGCGGCGATCGGGCTGCCATCGGGGCGCACCACCTTGATCACGTCGAGCTTCGGATCGAGCGCCTGCGGACGCCCCCGCCGGTTGCGCACCGCGCGCGGCTCCTGCCCCCGGCCGATCCCGATCTCCGCCGGCTCGAGCGCGGCCACCGCACGCGCGACCGCCTCCGCCGTGCCCTGCACCATGTGCTCGTAGGTCGCGCGGTGCAAACAGTCCACCGCGATCAGCTGCCACAGCTTCATGGTGCTGATCGCCCCCGGGCCCGAATGGGTGTGGGTGGCGAGCAGCACGAGATCCTCGGCCGCGATGCCGAGCGCGCCGAGGCGCGCGGCGACGTCGTCACGGAAGCCGCGGTTGATCCCGATCACATCGAGCGAGACGATCGCGAAGCGCCGCGCGCCGCGCTCGAGCACGAGCGCGCGCGCGGTGATCGGATCGTGCACCCCCTGCGCGCGCTCGAACAGGGTGGCGGCGTCGGACGGATCGGGATCGAGGCACGTCCCCGCGAACGCGAGCAGGTGCAGCGGAATCGTGACGGCGTTCAGGCGACGGCGCGGCGCGCCTCCGAAGCCGGCGAGCGGAACACCGGTGCCCGGGGTGAGATCGTAGACCGCCGCCCCGGCCCGCAAGGGCGGCGCGGTGACCGGTCCCGCCCCGCTCGCTCCGCCGCTCGTCGCCGAGCCGCTTCCCGATCCGCCGCCCGTACCGCCCCCCGAACAGGCCGCGAGCAGCAGCGCCACCACAACGA
>RFJN01000058.1 GCA_003694875.1 Planctomycetota bacterium
GCTCAGTCGAGCTTGAAGACGCGCTGCAGGGTGCGCACCTCGACCGACTTGCCGTCGGCGATCCGCAGTGTGATGCGCAGCGCCGCGGGCAGCCAGCCCGCACGCCAGACGACCGCGGGCGGGTTGGCGCCGAGCGCGGCCGCCACCTTTGCCTTCTGCTCGAAGCTGACGCGCGTCTGGCCGTTCTGGCTCCGATCGATCGCGCGGATCGTGAGCGGACCGTCGAAGTCCTGCGGGGTGTGTCCCGCTCCGGGCTGGGTGAGCACGTACATGCGGTCGCCCGGCGCTATGCGTCGCAGCGGGTCGGCGGTCACGAGATCACCGTCGCTCGTGAGCTGCCCCTGCCCCTTCTCCACGCACACCACCGCGTACTCACCCCCGCTGCCGTAGCGGGTGAGTTCCGGAGGGTGGGCGTCGCCCGCCGGCGGGCGTCCGCCGGCCACCGCCTCGTGCGGCGCATAGAAGCGACCCGCGGTGCCGCGCGAGCGGTCGGGCACGTACAGATCGACCGCGAACTCGCGCACGTAGTAGCACACGTCCACCGGATCGTGCACCTTGATGATCGGGTGGCCGGTGGCCGGATCGACGCCGGTGGACTCGATCAGCGTGCGGCGCAGCACCGGCCAGCGCCGCGGGTTGCTCTGCGGATCGGCGCCGACGAACAGGTCGTAGCGCACCAGCACCTCCTTGGGCACCCCCTTGATGGACGCAATGGTGCGGAAGTACAGCGCGTCCCAGCGATACGGCCCGCCCTCGGCCCGCATGCGCGGCGTGTACGGCTGCGGCTCCTTGACACTGAGCGCGTGCACGTAGTCGAGCCCGCGGATGAAGCGGCCGCGCAGCGCCGGGATCTCCTCGCCGGGGTTGTAGCTGCCGCGACCGAAGGCGGCGGTCGCCCGATCGTTGAAGAACTCCATCTGGTCGGTGCGCACCGCATTGCGCAGATCCCGCTCGAGGATGTCGAGCGCGTTGCGCGCGTTCTGGAACACCTGCACCATGGCGTCCGAGCGCTCGTAGAGCCGGCGCGCGCTGCTGAACACGACCTGGATCTGGAACACGATGATCACCATGAGCGCCATGGCGACCATGAGCTCGATCAGTGTGAAGCCGGACCGGCGCTCGCCGGCTCTCGGCGTACGCGGCGACGACATCAGCGCGCTCCCACGAAGGTGACGAACTCGGCGATCGGATCGTTGTACGGGTTCTCGGGATCGGGGTTGAAGTTGCGGTAGACCTTGACCACGACCTCGTACAGCCCCGGCACGATCCCCTGGCGGTTGGGGTCGGGGCTCGGCTGCTGCGCGTTCGGACCGTAGGCGGCCCGGATCGAGAAGGCGAAGCTGTAGTGCCGGTACGGATCGGCGAGATCGCGCTCCCGCGCCTCGGGCGATCCGTTCTGGCCGCCCTGCGCCGCTCCGAGCCAACGGCCGAGGGAGTAGACCTTGGCCACCTCCCACTTCGGGTCGCCGTCGACATCGCGCACCACCCGCGTCGGGCGCCGCGCCGCGTTGTCGCCCCGCCCGATGCGCGGGTAGGTGAACATGAGCGGCGAGCGTCCACCGCCGAGCCCGGTCTGCTGCTCCCCCGGGCGCGGCAGCACGATGAAGTAGTCGCGCGACAGGAGCGTGGGCAGGGCGGCGGCGACCGCCTGCGGGTTGGACAGGTCGAGATCGCGCAGGATCCCCCGCCGGTCGGCGTCGAGGTCCTGCACCCCGTCGTGCAGGAACAGGAACCCGTCGACGTCCGGGGTCTGCACGCGGTTCTCCTCGAGACCGAGACGGATCGCGTCCATGACCGACTGCGAGATCGCCGCCGCGTAGCTCGCCTGCACGGTCGAGGTCGCGGACTGCATGGCGTAGGGGAAGACCGCGAGGATGCCGACGAGTCCGATCATGAGCACCGCCATGGCGATCAGGATCTCGATCAGCGTGAAGCCCCGCACAGCGGCCCCTCCCGCTCGCCCGTCCCCGCCTGTCACGCAACGTCGGCGCACACCATCCACTCCTGCTTCAGGGCTGTGTCGAGTTGAAGAACGCGAAGCCGTCGGGGCTGACATCGAAGACGCGCATGAGGGCGCGTCCCGTCATGGGCACGAGGTCGATCAGCGCCCGCCGTTTCTTGCCGTCGCTGACCTTCTCGACGCCGGCGGGCGTGACCTCGATCAGCACGATGTCGGCGCGCGTGTCCTCCGGCACCTGGTAGCACCCCTCGTCGGGCAGATAGATGTTGCGCCCCACCGCGGGGTGGACCGCCGGAAAGTCGACGCGGTCGGCGATCGAACCGTCGGTGCGAAACGCGAGCGCCTCCGCGTTGCCCTTCTGGAAGTAGGGATCGTTCAGCGCGAGCGGCTGCGCCGGATCGGGAATGCGGCCGAGGGTCCAGATACGCACGAGCGAGTGCGCCGGATCGAACTGCACCCCCTTGGGCAGCACGACCATCTTGCCGACGTAGCCGCCGGGGAAGTAGCGCGGGCTGCCCGGGCGTCCGACCGGCTCCATGTAGACCCGCAGCGCATGCCGCTGCTTCAGGATCGGGTCGGAGGGGTCCTCGTACGCATAGAACACCACCGTGCAGCGGCCGTGCTGCGTGATCGCTCGCCGCCGCGCGTCGTTGAGCACCGAGACCACCATGCGCGCGGACTGCTCGAGCCGCTGGCCCTTGAACGCCGAGATCATGGGGATCGAGGCGGCGGCGAGCAGCAGGATGATCGAGATCGTCACGAGCAGCTCCACCATGGTGAAGCCTGCGCGTCCGCGCGATCGTCCCGCTGCCGCAACCACCTCAGCGCTCGCCATGGCTCACTCCCAGTTGCCGATGTCGTCGGACGGATCGGCCGGATCGGGGCCGGTCGACCACAGGTCGTAGCGCCCGGGGTTGCGCGCCTGCACACCACCGCCGCCGAGCGAGCGCGGGTCGGGGCCCGCCCCCTGCAGCTGCGTGACCGCCACCCGCCCGTCCCGCATGCGGTGGGTGTTGTCGTACTGCAGCGGGTTGCCGTAGGCGTCGATCACCTGCGTGCTCGCGCTCTGCAGCAACTGATCGATGTCGGCCTCGTCGTCGAGCGTGAGGTCCGAGAGCTTGAACTCCATGTACGGCCCCACCGTCTTGGTGCGCCGGTCGCGTCCCACCTCGTACACCTTCTTCAGCGGCGTGCCGAGGTAGTAGACCAGACACTGCGCGCCCCGGATCACCGGGCCGTTGCCGTCGCGGCCGCGCCGGGCGGGCTGGTCGGGATCGTAGCCGTCGGGCGGATACGCGCGGAAGTCCTCGTAGTACTGCTCGAGCGCGGTCTCGAGCCGCTTGATCAGCGCGCGCGTGTTCTCCTGGTACGCCCGCTTGCGGTACTTGTCGAATCCGTAGAGCGTGAGCGCCATGAGGATCGAGAGGATCGCCATGACGGTGATCATCTCGACCATCGTGAAGCCCGACTCGCTGCCCTGTCGGCGCATGGATCCGCCTCCGGCCTCTCGTCCCCTCACTTCCACGACGTCACGTCGTCCCCTTCGCCCCACTCGTTGATCCCGTTGGGGCCGTCGGACCAGATCGCGAACTTCTGGTTGCCGCGCGCGCGAAACTGTCCGCCCGCGAGCTGGCGCCGGTTGCGCGGGTGGCTGTCCCACTCGACGTAGTGGTAGGGGTGTCCCCACGGATCGAGCAGCACGAGGGGGGTGTAGTCGCCGCCGCTGAAGTCGAGTTGCTCCGGGCTCGGCTTGTCGTACTGCGCCTCCGGCCCCTGCCGATACGAGCCCGGCCAGACGCCGATCTGCTCCTCGGGCCACTCGCCCACGTCGATGTAGCTCTCGCGGTCGCCGCCGAGTCGCGGATTGCCGGTGCACAGCGCCCGGAACAGCCCCTCCGGATCGTCCTTGGGCGCCGGCGCGCCGGCGTTGGGGAAGATCGTCGTGGAACTGCGGTAGTTGTTGACCGCTCCCTCGAGAGAGCTGATCTGCGTGGTGGCGGTCGCCACGAGCGCACGGCTGCGCAGCTTGCTCACCGACGCGACGACCAGCCCCGCCAACACGGCGATGATCGCCATCACCACGAGGAGCTCGATCAGGGTGAAGCCCCCGCGCGCCCGATTCGTCGCTCGATCCATCACGTCTCCCGTCCCGTTGCGGTTGCGTCGACTGCTCCGTTCCCGACGCGCGCCCGCACTGCACAACAGGACGCGCACCGAGCGGAGATTGTTGCACACCCGCCTTCGCAAGTCCAGAACACCGCCAGTGCGCGGCATTCGCGGAGGGGGCAGCGGCACCGATCGCCGCGGACGCAGCCCAAAACGCCGACCACCGCCGACGGGCGGCCGAACCGTCCGAACTCCGCCCCCGCCGCGGCCGGCTGCGCCCGGGGCGGACGCGCGACGACAACAGCCCGCTCAGTTCCGGCGGCGGAAGCGCTCCTCGAGGAACGTGGTCGTCACCTCGCCGCGGCGGAACTCGTGGGTGGCCAGGATGCGGCGGTGCAGCGGGATCGTGGTCCGCACGCCCTCGACGCGAAACTCCGCGAGCGCCCGCCCCATGATCGCGATCGCCTCCTCGCGATCCCTGCCGTAGGCGATCAGCTTGGCCACCATCGAGTCGTACAGCGGCGAGATCCGATA
>RFJN01000425.1 GCA_003694875.1 Planctomycetota bacterium
GCGAAGCCGGTGACGTAGATCTCGCCGGTCTCGCTGACGGCGACGCCGCCGGGGATGTCGCCGCCGGTGCCCTTGAACCTGCTCTGCGCGCCCATGCCGCAGCCGCTGCCGATCTGCACGATCCACTTCTCGGTGCCGGTGGCGTCGACGCGGGCGACGTAGATGTCGCCGACGGCCCAGACGTTGTTGGCGTTGGGCGGGCTGCCCACGACGTGGGGCATGACGACCTGGGTGCGGCCGATCGCGTAGACATCGCCGTTGTTGGGGTCGATCGCGAGGTCGACGAGGTTCTCGTTGAAGAAGCCGTTGCCACTCTTCCAGGTCCAGACGGGGTTGGCGCCGGCGCCGGGGTCGAACTGCGCGAGCCACGGATCCTGCTCGTTGCCGATCCCGGGGTTGCGGGAGGTACCGCCGAGCACGACCTTGCCCTGCGGGCTCACCGCGACGCAGCTGGCGTGGTCGTCGCGGCCGGTGCCGTAGTGGCCGGTCCAGTTGGGGCGGCCGCCCGAGGGCGGGAAGCGGTGGACGAAGGCGTCGCGGGCGCCGGCGCTCTGGCCGGCGACCTTGTCGTCGGTGAAGCCGGCGACATAGACGTTGCCGGCGCGGTCGATCGCGACCGCGGTGGCCCAGTCGTCGAGGCTCGAGCCGAACTGGGTTTGCCAGAGCAGCTTGCCGGTGGCGTCGTAGGCCTGCAGGAAGGCGTCGCGGCCGCCGATCCGCGGGCCGGCGAGCGCGCCCTGGGTGGTGCCGACGACGTAGAGCCGGTCGCGGGCGGGGTCGTAGGCGACGCCCTGGACGCGGTCCTCGTCGGTGGAGCCGTTCGACAGGGTCCACTCGGTGCAGGTGTTCGTCGGTGCGAGGGTGGTGGCGCTTGCCTCGTTGGAGGTACCGAGGTCGGCGCTGCCGCGGGTGGCGGTGACGCGATAGGTGTAGGCGGTGTTGGGCGAGAGTGCGGAGTCGGTGTAGCTCGTGGTGTCGGCGGGCAGTTGTGCGACGGTGCTCCAGGGCAGCCGCTGCGAGCGGCGTTCGAGCCGGAAGCCGTCCTCGTCGGTCGCGTTGTCGGTCCACTGCAGCGCGATCTCGGTGCTGCTCGTGGCGGTGGCGGTGAGCCCGCTCGGGGCGCCGGAGCCGGTGTTGCTCCCGCCGCCGGTGCTGCCGCTGCCGATCAGTCGGGTGCTGCCGGAGCCCCCGCCGCCGCAGGCGGCGAGTGTCGCGCACAGGGCTGCGAGGCTCATGAACGAAAGGAACCGTGTGTGCCGGAAATGCGTCTTCACTGCAACTCCTCCCCAGCCGAGCCGCCCCCCACGGACGGACGCCGACGCGGTTCATCCCGCGTGGTGCGGCGGTGCCAGTGCACGGTGCATGCCGTTGCCGCGCAGCGAGGGCGCGCGATTACGGTTCGTGTAAGGCAGGGGCTTGTCGCAGGTTGTGGCAGACGAGGTCGCGACGTCGGTGCGGGAGGGGGTGCAATATTCTGGTTGCGTCGCATCTGGGTGGCGCCGTTTTGTTGCTCCTTCCGGTGGGGGCAGCGGCAGGGCGGGCGGAGGGGTCAGCGGTGTATGGTGCGCAGTCGGCCTCCCTGTTCGAGGAGGTAGAGGCGGTCGGCGGCGACGTGTTCGAAGCGCTGGACGCTGCCGCTGGCGTCGGGCCAGTGGACCTCGATCCGGTCGGCGTGGCGTGCCTCGCCGAGGCCGAAGTGCAGCGTGGTGTCGTCGCGGTGTCCGGCGTGTCCCTGTCCGCCGTAGACCTCGCGCGTCTGTCGGCGGTCGCCGGTCCAGAGCACGACGCGGGCTCCGATCGCGTCGCGGTTCGCCTTGCCGGCGCCGGCGCCGCGCAGCCGCAGCTCGATCCAGTGGTGGCCGGTGCGCCGTGCCTCGAGGTTGCGCAGCAGTCCCATGGCGAGGGGGTGCGAGCGGCGCTGCTCGCGGGTGAGGCGGTGGTTGTTGGTGGTGACGGCGATGTCGACGCCGCCGTCGCCGTCGAAGTCGGCGAAGGAGATGGCGGCGGCGTTGCGCCAGGTGAGACCGAGTCGCTCGCTCCAGTCCTCGAAGGTGTGGTCCGGCCGCTGGTGGTAGAGCTGCAGCCGCTGCAGGTCGGGGTAGTCGCTGGAGGCGATCACGAGGTCGAGCAGCCCGTCGTTGTCGACGTCGAGCCAGCCGGCGTGCATGTCGCCCTGGTTCCAGCGTTCGGCGAAGTGGGTGCGCGGAATGAGGTCCGGGCGGCGGCGGAAGCGGTAGCCGTGTTCGGGGCCGAGGTTCTCGAGCAGCATGGAGCGGTCGGAGCTCGGTCCCGCCCACCAGTGGGTGATCTCGGCGAGGAACACGTCCATGTCGCCGTCGTTGTCGTAGTCGGCGACCGCGGCGTCGAACGTGTTGCCGTTGGCGCGGAAGGGGCGTTCGGTGGGGCGCCTGACGATGGGGGGGTAGCGTCCGTCGCGGATCGCGTCGCCGTCGAAGCCGGTCTGCGGGGCGAGGTCGGTGAAGGTGCCGTCGCCGTTGTTGCGCCACAGCCGGTTCCACTGCCGGCCGTAGCTCATGGTGAGCAGATCCTGCCAGCCGTCGTTGTTCCAGTCGGTGTGGGCGACGCCGTAGGTGGGCCGGCGGCTGTCGGCGCGCCCCCAGGCCGCGACACCGAGCAGGCCGGCCTGTTTCGTGACCTCGACGAAGCGGCCGTCGCCCTTGCCGCGGTACAGGCGATCGGGGAATGCCTCGAGGCTCTTGCCGTAGGCGGTGTAGCTCGCGCCGGTGAACAGGTCGAGTCGCCCATCGCGATCGTAGTCGACGAACAGGGCCGAGATCACGGTCTCGGGGCGTTCGATCCCCGCCTCGGGCACGCGGCGGAATCCGCCCTTGCCGTCGCCGAGCCAGATCTCGCTGCGCAGCCCGTCGTCGGTGAAGCGCGGGTTGGA
>RFJN01000059.1 GCA_003694875.1 Planctomycetota bacterium
CCGGACAGCTCTCCCTCGAACGCGAGGTAGCGGCGTCGGTGGCAGAACTGCCGACGCCACACGCTGCCGTCCGCGAGCGGCCCCGATCCGCGCCAGCTCAGAAGCCGCCCGCCGCGCTCGAGAAACAGATCGCAGTGCGCCTGCGCGGCCTCGGGCGTCTCGTGGCGCACGAGCGCCCAGCGCCGCCGCGGCGGCTCGCCGGGGCCGGGCCGCGGCCGCCACGGCCAGAGTTCGTCGCGCCGCTGCGCGCGGATCGCGCCCGCCGCCCCCGCGCGCGGCGAGCGCGCCTGCTCGGGGTCGATCTCCGCCCGCGCCAGACCGGTCCGCTCCGGCCCCAGCGCGGCGCGTCGCGTCCCGTCGGGTGCGAGGATCTGCGAGCGGCCGAGAAACCGCAGCGGTTGCTGCTGCGGACTCCGGCGCTCGGCGCCGATCCGGTTCGCGGTCGCCACGAACACCCCGTTCTCGAGCGCGCGCAGCGGCATGAGATCGGGGCACCAGGGCAGCACGAGGTTGGCCGGGTGCGCGATCAGATCCGCCCCCTCGAGCGCGAGATGCCGCGCGGGCTCGGGAAACAGCCAGTCGAAGCAGATCATCACGCCCACCCGCAGTCCCGACGGGGTGTGGATCACCGGCGGCAGATCGGCGCCCGGCTCGAACCACCGCGGCTCGTCGCCGAACAGGTGCACCTTGCGATAGACCGCGAGCAACCCCGAGGGGTAGACGATCGCGGCGCTGTTGTAGATCCGCCCGTCGGCCCCGCGTTCGGCGAAGCCGCCCACCACCGTGGCGCCGGTGCGCTGCGCGATCGCGCGGTAGCACGCGATCGTGGGCGCGTCGTCGCGAGCCGGCTCGGCGAGCGCGGCCGCCTCCTCGCGCGAGACGAAGCGGTAGCCCGTGCTCGCGAGCTCGGGCAGCACGACGAGATCGGCACGCAGCTCGGCGGTCTGTCGCTCGAGTTCGGCGAGGTTGCGCTCGCGTTCGCCGAACCGGGGCGAGGACTGCACGACCGCCACCACGCAAGGGCCACTCACGGGCCGCCCGCTCCCATGCTCCAGTGCACGAGCAGCAGCGAGAGCGACGGCACGTAGGTGATCACGACGAGACACAGAACGAGCAGCCCGAGAAACGGCAGCACGTGGCGGGCGACCTCGAGGATCGGCCGCTCGAAGCGCAGCCCGCCGAGAAACAGGTTGATCCCGACCGGCGGGGTGAGATAGCCGATCTCGAGGTTGGTGAGGAAGATGATCCCGAGGTGGATCGGATCGACCCCGAAGGCGTGCGCGAGCGGCGCCACGAGCGGGACGACGACGAGGATCGCGCTGAAGATGTCGAGCAGGCAGCCCACCGCGATCAGGAACACGTTGAGCACGAGCAGGAACGTGAGGGGGCTGTGGATGTGGCTCTTCATGAGCGCGAGAAGCTGCTGCGGCACCTCGGCGTACACGAGGTAGTTCTTCAGCCCGAGCGCCATGATCAGAATGATCAGGATCGCGCCCACGAGTTCGGCGGTCTTGCGCACGACGACCACGAACGCGCGCGCGCCGATATCGCGCAGCACGAACACCTCGACCACGAGGCAGTACAGCGCCACGACCGCGCTCGCCTCGGTCGCGGTGACGTAGCCGCCGTAGATGCCCACGAGGATCAGCACCGGGATCGGCAGCTCGAACGCCGCCGCGCGCAGCGCCGGCCCGATCGCGCCCAGCGAGAGGCGGGTGCGCTCGACCCCGCGCAGCTTGCCCACGAGCATGCCGTAACCCGAGAGCACCGCGACGAGCAGCAGCCCCGGCAGGATCCCCGCCACGAACAGCTTGTCGACATCGACGCCTGCGATCAGACCATAGACGATCAGCGGCAGGCTCGGCGGGAACAGCAGCCCGAGGCTGCCGCCGGTGGTGAGCAGCCCGATGCTGAAGCCGTCGGGGTAGCGCTCGCGCCGCAGCACCGGATAGAGCAGCCCCCCGAGTGCGACGATCGTCACCCCGCTCGCGCCGGTGAAGGCGGTGAAGAAGGCGCAGGTCACCGTCGCCACGATCGCGAGCCCGCCGGGCAGCCAGCCGAACAGCGCGCGGGCGAGACGCACCAGCCGCTCGGGCGCTCCACTCTCGGCGAGCAGCGTCCCCGCGAACACGAACAGCGGGATCGCTATGTAGTACGGCCCGTCGACGATCGTGGCCGCCTCGATGAAGATCGCGTCGAGCTGCAGCGGCACGCGCGCCTGCTCGAAGCTGTCCCAGGTGCCCCACAGGTGGGTGAGCACCGCCGCGCCGCCGAGCACCGCGAACAGCGGCTTGCCGAGCAGCGCATAGATCCCGAGCACGACCGCGAGCAACAGCAGCAGCTCCGGCCCCATGTCGACGAAGAACGTGTCGCCGATCATGGCGCCTCGTCCTCGCGATCGGGATCCTGCGAGTGCCGGCGCTCCCAGTCCTCGAGCTCGGCCTGCAGCCCGGCGGCGGCCGGCACCGGCTCATCGACGAAGATGCGGCGCACGGTGGCGTGCACGTAGCGCGCCGCCATGGCGAGAAAGCCCGCGGGAAGGATCGCGAGGCTCCACCAGCGCTTGATCTCGAGGCCGCCCACGGTGGCGAGCAGCCGATCCTCCGGCATCTCGTAGGTCGCGACGTAGCCCCACGCGATGCGCGCGAGCACGAGGCACAGCAGGGCGGTCGAGACGTCGACCAGCCCCTCGGCGACCCGGCGTCCGCCGGGCGAGACACCGGCGGTGAGCGCCTCGATCGCGATGTGCTTGCGCTCGCGCACGCACAACGAGGCACCGAGCATGCCCACCCACAGCACGAGGTGCTGCACCACGGTCTGGAACCACGGCACCCCGCCCTCGCCGAGATTGCGCATGAGCACCTGCGCGAAGTACAGCCCCACCATGGCGAGCAGCGACGCGGTGACGAGCGCGATCTCGACGCAGCACAGCGCGTCGTCGGCGAACGCGAGCAGCCGCAGCAGCGCGCGCTTCACTTCTCGCTGGAGCCCGCTTCGCCGCCGCCGTGCGCCTTCGCCGCGCGGTGCTCATCGAGCAGCCGGTACATGGCATCCAGCATGGCCCGGGGAAAGAGCTTGCCGCGTCCCTCGCCGGCGAGCCGGTACGAGACCTCCCGGCCCCGGCGCTCGAAGGTGGCGCGCTCGGCGGGATCGAACTCGACACGCTCGATCCCGCCCGCGAGCAGCTGCTTGCGCGCGCGTGCGTTCTCCTCGCGTGTGGCGCGGATCACCTCGGCGCCGTACTTCGCCGCGAGTTCGAGCAGCACCCGCCGATCGTCCTCGGGCAGCCGCTCGAGCACGCTGCGCTTGAGCAGCAGCCCGCCCGAGGCGTCGGCGAGCGGCACGTCCGTCATGTAGCGCACCTTCGTCGACCACTGGAAGCCGATCAGCACCGCCGGCGACTGGTAGACGGTGTCGATCATGCCGGTCTGCAGCGAGGTGAGCACGTCGGGCAGCGGCAGCGGGATCGGGTCGACGCCGAACGCCTGGAAGTAGGCGGTCGCGAGCGGATCTCCCTCCCACACCCACGGCTTGGCGCGCCGCACGTCCTCGACGGTGCGCAGCGGGCGCTTGGAGAAGAGGTAGACGAAGCCGAGTTCGAACCAGCTCAGCAGCTCGTAGCCCCTGTCGTGCAGCCGTGCGCGGATGTGCGCATCGATCTGCGCGCGGACGAGGTCGGCCTCCTCGTAGTCGCGGATCTGGAACGGCACCTCGAGCAGCCGCACCTCGGGCACGATCTCGCCGATGCCCATGGCGCTGAAGCCGCCACCGTCGAGCTGGCCCGCGCGGATCTTGCGCAGCACCACCTTCTCGTCGCCCTGCACCCCGCCGAGATAGAGACGGAAGCCGAGCCGCCCGCCGGTGCGCTCCTGCAACTCGCGATCGAAGCGCTCCATGATCCGCGCCCACGTCGTGTTCTCGGGCACGATGAACGCCAGCTTGAGACGCTTGCCCCGCCGACCGCGGCGCCGGTGCTGCGCCAGCCCCTCCGGCTGCAGCGCGAGACAGCCGAGCGCCACGACCCCCAGCCCCAGCGCCCAGCGCCGCCAGCTCGTTCCCACTCGCCGCCGCACGATCGCTCCCTCCCCGTCGCTGCTCACCTGCCGTCTGCCGCCGGTGCCTCCGTGCCCGGCTCGTCCGGAAGCGGCGGCAGGATCCACTCGTCGAGATCCTGCTCGATCCAGCTCGCCCAGCGCCGTGCGATCGTGTTGGCGAGCACCTGCTCGGCCATGGCGTCGGGCGGGGTGGTCAGCACGTGCCGGATCGCCTTGCGGAACAGCGTGCGCGCGCGCTCGGGCGCCTGCGCCCCGAGCGCCACGCAGTAGAAGCGCGCATACAGAACGTAGGGCAGCAGGAACCGGCCGTGCGTGCGCCGGAACACCTCGTCGTAGTGGCGCCACGCGCGCTCGAGATCGCCGCCGGCGGCCGGACCGCGCGCGCTGTAGAAGACCGCGAGGAAGGTGTGCGCGCCGGCGAGGAAGGCATCGGGGGCGAGTTCGGCGATCCGCTCCATGGTGGCGAGCACCACCGGCAGCCGCGCCAGGGCGGCCGGATCGTCGAGCCGCAGGTTGATCTCGTTGCCGCTCGCGAACGCCGCCCAGTACAGCGCGGGCAGCCGATCGTCGTCCGGCTCGAGCTGCGCGAGCCGCTGCGCGAAGGCGTCCGGCGTCTCGGTGCGGAAGCCCTCGGCCAGGGCGGGGTCCTGCTCGGCGAGTGCGCGCAGCGCATAGCGGCGCGCCTTGGCGTACAGCGCCCGCGCCCAGTCGCGCAGCGCGTCGACCTCGTAGCCGGGCATCACCCAGCCGAACTCCTCGCGCGGCTCGATCAGCGCGAACGCCGCGTTGGCGTTCATCTCGGCCGCGATCCGCAGC
>RFJN01000426.1 GCA_003694875.1 Planctomycetota bacterium
GGCGGGGATAAACCCCGCCCCTACAGGAGATTGCGGTTTGGTTTGGTTTGGTTTGGTCCCGCTCCGCGGGGCGTGCGCGTGAAGAGGTGGGCGGCTGCGGGGGCGGCGTCCCGGGCGCTGCCGATCGACGAGGTGGGTGCGCGAGTGGTGCCGGCTTCGGAGCACCGCCACCCGTAGGGGCGGGGTTGATCCCCGCCCGCACCAACCCCTTGCACAACAATCCGTTGCACCGACCGCGCCGTCGCGTCGCCGACGCCCTGCGCACCGCGTGTGCGGCGCTGCGTCGCGCAGCCCGGTCTGCTTCCGCCGCGCGGGCGGCGGGCCCCTGGGGCGCCGGCTGTGCCGTGGCGCATGCCCCGCCCCGACGCTACCATGGCGGGGGAGCTGCGACGGTGGCGGATCGGAGGCGCGCGACATGCAGGGCATGCAGAAGATCTCGGCAAGCGGGGGGGCGGTGTTCGAGAACGTGCTGCTCGATGCCGACGCGCTCGGGACGCTCTCGAGCGAGCAGCGCGCGAAGCTCTCGCGGGTGGTGGGGGACGCGGTGCGGCAGGCGGCGCGGACGCTCGAGCGCATGCGGCCCGGCTCGAGCCGCTACATCATGAAGGAGCGCATCGACTTCCCGATCGACCTCGAGGCGGAGCCGGGGGCGCTCGCGAACGCGCTCGCGCAGGCGATCGTGCGCCGGATCGAGGTGCGGATAGGCGCCCGGATCACCGACGGCGCCTCCCCGACGGTGCCGAGCATGGAGGGGCGCTCGTTCGGGCTTGCCGAGCCTCGTGGGGCGGCCGCGCGCGGTGAGCCACGCTCGGAGGCGGCCTCCGACGTGCCGCGGCCGGGGGCGGAACGCGGCGAGCAGGAGGCGGGGCCCGCTCCGGCGCAACGGGCGGGCAGCCCCGAACCGACCGCGGCGGGTGCCGCGCCCTCGTCGGTGGCCGGGACGGCAACGTCGGCGGAGCCGGGTGGCACCGAGCCCGAGGGCTCGGGCGAGGTGCTCGGCGACTGACCGGGTTCCTTCGGATCGATCCCCACGAGAGCGAACCCGCCGGCCTCGGCGATCGCGCCCGGCGGCGGGCGAAGCGCTGCCACCACACGGGCAGCGCGTGGCGACACCGGTCGTGTCGAGGGGTGGCGCACGCGGGTGGGCGCGACACCGTGGCGGCGGTCGGTGCGCGGTGCGGTTGGGTGGTGTGCGTGTGGCCGCGCGGGGGCGGGCGGTGGCGCGCACACGCGCGGTGGCGCAGGGGCCCGGCGGCCCGTCCCCGCCGGCATTCCGGACGGCGTTTCTTCTTGCCGAAAAACAGGTTGTGCCTTCTCGTCTTGCTGAACTGACATGTCAGTTCAGTATGGTGGGACGCGTTGTGCGACGGGGACCCGGGGAGGGGGAGTGGCGCATGGGGCGAGGGGCGGGAGCGCTCGCGGTCGGTCTCGACGTCGGTTCGACGACGGTGAAGGTGGTGGCGGTGGATCCGGCCACGCGCGAGATCGTGTGGAGCGACTACCAGCGGCACGAGACGCGCCAGCCGGAGAAGGCGCTCGAGATGCTGCGGGCGCTCGAGGCGAGCGGCACGGCGGTGGCGCCCGATCGCTGGCGGGTGTTCGTGACGGGCTCGGGGGCGCGTCCGCTCGAGGAGCCGCTCGGAGCGAGGTTCGTGCAGGAGGTGAACGCGGTCACGCTCGCGGTCGAGGCGCTACACCCCGAGGCGCGCAGCGTGGTCGAGCTCGGGGGGCAGGACGCCAAGATCATCGTGTTCACCGAGCACCCCGAGACCGGCGAGCGGCAGGCGATCTGCTCGATGAACGACAAGTGCGCGAGCGGGACGGGGGCCACGATCGACAAGTGCACGATCAAGGTCGGCATGGCGCCCGAAGAGCTTGCGCGACTGCACTTCGATCCCGGCAAGTTGCACCACGTGGCGGCCAAGTGTGGTGTCTTCGCCGAGACCGACATCGTGAACCTCGTGAAGGCGAGCATTCCGTCGGCCGAGATCATGTGTTCGCTCGCCGACGCGATCGTGTACCAGAACCTGAGCGTGCTCACGCGCGGCAACACGCTGCGGCCGCAGGTGATCCTGCTTGGCGGACCGAACACCTATCTGCCGTTTCTGCAGGAGTGCTGGCGGTACCGGATCCCGGAGACGTGGCGCGAGCGCGGTGTGCAGCTGCCCGAGGGCGTACCGCTCGAAGAGCTGATCGTGGTGCCGGACAACGCGCAGTACTACGCGGCGTACGGGGCGGTGCTGTTCGGGCTCGACGAGCCGGAGACGGTGGGGCGCTACCGGGGCACGGCGGGGCTCGAGGCGTACTGTCGCGAGGGGCGCGAGGGGCGGCTTGCGGCGATCTCGGGACCGCCGCTCGTGCGCGACGCCGAGGAGCGCGAGGCGTTCGTGGCGCGCTACCGGATCCCGCCCTTCGAGCGGCGGCGGTTCGCACCGGGCGAGACGGTGCGTGCCTACATCGGGCTCGACGGGGGCTCGACCTCCTCGAAGGCGGTGCTGCTCGACGAGGACGGCGAGGTGCTGTGCAAGGCGTATCGGCTCTCGCAGGGCAACCCGATCCAGGACATGAAGGATCTGCTCGCCGATCTGCGGCAGCAGGTGCACGGCGACGGGGCGCGGCTCGAGGTGCTCGGCTTCGGCGCGACGGGGTATGCGGCCGACGTGCTCGAGGAGGCGGTGTGTGCGGACGTCAACATCGTCGAGACGGTGGCGCACATGATGAGTGCGGTGCACCTGTTCGGCGAGGTGGACGTGATCTGCGA
>RFJN01000427.1 GCA_003694875.1 Planctomycetota bacterium
CTCGAGCCGCTGCAGCCGCGTCTCGAGTTCCTTGTCGTGCCGCTTGCGCTCCTTCTCGAGCCGCTCGGCGGCCTGCGCCCGACGCTCGAGCTCCTGCAGCCGGTGTTCGAGTTCGGCGATCGCGCGCTCGAAGCTCTCGGCGTGCCGCCGCGCCTCGGCGAGCTGGCGCTCGAGCTGCGCCTCGCTGCGCTCGATGGCGGGATCGTCGTCGGTGTCGACGAGACGGTTGAGCTGCCGCACGCTCTGCTCGACGCTGCGCACGAACTGCGCGAGCAGGGGATCGGAGAGGGTGGACGGAAGCGGCAGCTGCCCGATCGGCTGCCGGCGCGCGGCGGCCTCGCGCAGCGCGTCGTTGATCCGCTGCGCGCACTGCCGGATCCGCCGGTTCTCGACCGCGATCTTGTGCTCGAGCAGCCGGCGCTCGTCCTCGGGCAGCTCGCGCTCGACGAGCGCCTGGTGCGCCTTCTGGCGCGCCTCGGACGCCTGCTGCATCTGCTCGATACAGCTCGTGATCACCGACTGCTGTTGCGCACCGGCTGCCTCGGCCACGGTTGCCTCCCCGCTCGCTGCCGGCTCGCGACGTCAGCTTCGCCCGACGTGCGCGAGCACCGAACCCGACCCGGCTCCCTGCATCGCGTCGACACCGACACGTCGCGCCGACACCGAAGCCACCGCACGGGCCCCTTGTACCGCATCGGGGCCGAGGGCGCGAGCCCGATCGCCCGGCCCTCGTACGGCCCGCCCCGCCGGGGCGGGATCCGCGCGCCAGCGCCCTTGTTGCGCCCCGTCCCCGGCGACGGGACTCAGACGATCTTCAGCCCCTCGTGGGCGATCTCGATGCGCTCGAGCGCGAGCCCACCGTCGGCGGCGCTGATCCGCGGGCCCTCGTAGCGGCAGGGGAAGCCGCGCTCGAAGGTCCAGGCGATGATGTCGGCGCCGGTCTGGTCCACGAGCGCGATCGTGCCGCCGGCGCGGGTGATGTCACCCGCCGCGGCGTTGTTGGCGCACTTCTTGACCCACTCGAAGAACTTCTTCGAGGTGGTGATCCCGCGCGTGAGCACGATGTTGGTGTACTTGGGCGGGCCCGGCAACTTGCGCGGGTTCTGCTCGCCGCCCTGCCGGTACTCGAGCGTGTCCATGGTCATCTCGAGCCCGGAGGCCTCGTGGAACCACGCCTCGCCGCCACCGGCGCTGTCATCGAGGGTGATCTTGAAGCGGCCGTTGACAGCAAAGCTGTCGGGCGTGCCGGCCTGTTCCTGTGCAGTGGCCATCGGTCGGTCTCCTCACAAACTCCTTCGCCTTGCTCCCGCGCGCGCTCACGCACACGCCGTGCTCTCCGTCCTAGCCGTGCTCGGTCTCGAGCACCATGTCGGTCACCCGCTCGCCAATGCGGAACACGATGTATTCGAGCGGGCGCACGATCGCGAGGCCGATCTCGGTCACGACCTCGCCGGCGTCGCGCACCTCCGGCGGGTTGGTCTCCTCGTCGCACTTGACGTAGAACGCCTGCTCGGGTGTCTCGCCGACGAGGAAGCCCTCGCGCCACATCTGGGTGAGGAAGGTGCCGAGCAGCCGCGTGAGCCGCTTCCACAACTCCCTGTCGTTGGGCTCGAACGGCGCCCACTGCGTACCGAACTCGACCGACTTGCAGACCATGGCGAACACGCGACAGACGTTGACGTGGCGCCACAGCGCGTTGCTCGACAGCGTCCGCGAGCCCCAGATCCGGATCCCGCGGCCCGGGAACGGCCGGATGCAGTTGATGCCGTCGGGATAGATCATGTCCTGGGTGTCCTTGTCGATCACCCGCTCGACCCCGACGACGTCGCTGATCGGCTCGTTCGCCGGCGGCTTGTGCACGCCGTACTCCTCGTCCATCTTGGCGTAGATCCCGGCGACGTGCCCGCACGGCGGCACCGTCACCACCCCGCCTCCCTCGTCGAGCACCTTGATCCACGGGTAGTAGATCGCGGCGTGGCGGGTATCGAAGTGATCCCGATACGCGGCCGCCTCGATGGGACCGATCCCCGGCGGGGTGTCGAGGATCACGTGGACGTAGCGCATGTTCTCGGCGAGTTCGACCGCCGCTCGCTGCACCGCCACGACGTCGGTGACCGAGCGGAAGCCCTCGCTGTGCTCGAGCGCGGAGAAGAGGTCGGGCAGACAGATCAGCCCGATGTCCTCGTTCTCGAGGTACGCCCGCAGCCCGCGCCGCTCTCCGGGCCCCCGGCTGAAGCCCACGAAGTCCTCCGGCGTCACCCACTCGCGCCCGTCGCGCCCGCCCTCGAGCACCGTCTCGGTCATGGCCTGCGGGAAGTTGTAGGGCGGCTCGGTGTTCGAGTGCATGTCGAACACGCGCACGTACAGGCTCTCGCGGTTGACGACCTTCTCGAAGTAGCGACTGTGCTCGGGATCCATCGACAGGTTGTCGAAGATCTCGAAGTCGTCCTCGGCGGTGATCGTGAGCTTGAACTCGACGTTCTCGATCGTGGTGCGGCCGCGGTTGAGCTCGAGTTCGATCGGCTCCTCCCACACGACCTCGCCCTGCTTCACCTCGCGCACGCGGGCGAACGCCTCCTGCCGCCCGTCGGTGAGGCGTACGAGCGCCCCCTTCTCGAAGCCCTTGCTGACCTCGACGCGCGCGCTCGTGGCGCCGGGCTCGATGTCGTGGGTGACCACCGAGCGGTGCACCCGCTTCGGCACCCCGACCGCGACCTTGAGCTTGTTGCCCCAGCTGCCCTCGCTCGAGGCCTCGACGCGGATCGTGCCGCGAGAGTACAGATCCCGCAGCACGGCGGTGGCACGCGCAGCGTTCTTCGACTCGTCGGGGTCGTCGATACGCGCCACGCGCGTGACGAAGCACTCCTTGCCGCCGTTGTTGAAGAAGCCGTAGACGGCGTAGGCGAGGTTGCAGCCCGGCATGTAGGAGCCGAAGCGCTGCTTGAACGAGTCCCAGCTCGTCACGCGCACCGGCTCCTGGATCGGCCCCCGTTCGGAGAAGCCCAGGAACGCCACGCAGTCGAGCGGCAGGCGCTCGAGCTGTCGGAAGCGCTCGTCGCGGACGACGCGTTCGAAGTAGATATCCGGCGAAATGTACTTCGTCATCGTGCCTCCTGCGGGCTCGCGCCCCCGACGCGACGGCTGCGCACCGACGCCCGCCGCGCCCCACCCCACCGTGACGAACTCCCCGGTGCGCGCGCCATGGCCGTTCCAGCCAGCGGCGCCACTCCAGCCAGCGACACCGCTGCAACCTGCGACGTTGCCACCTACCCCCTGGCATGCCGGCGAGGCGAGGGCGCGTCGTCGCAGCCGTCCGCGCCCCGAATTGTAGCACCGCCACCATCGCGATGCTACCGAGCCCCCCGCCAACACAACCCACGAGACGAATGTGGGTTACAGCTCCTCAGGCCCGCCCGCGAGCGGTCACTCGTTGTAGAGCGCGAGACCACCGAAGCCCATGCCCGGCCCGCGGCGCACCCCGCTCGCGGGCCGCGCCACGCTCGCCACACGCTTCTGGCTGGCGTTGATCTTGCGGTTGATCTCGCTGATCACCTGCACCCAGCGGTGGCGCTCCTTGTGGGGCATGTCGAGGATCTCGTCGCGCGACCAGTGGAAGTGATAGGCGATGAAGCCCATCTCCTGATAGAGCTGCTCCAGGGGGTAGGTCGTTATTCCCCCAGCGTACCGAGATCGAAGTCGAACTCCTCGCCCGAGGGCGAGCGCACCTTGATGACCGTCGTGCCGTCCTCGTTGATCCGGCGGTAGATGTCCTGGAGGTACGACAGGTCGGCCGAGTAGAGGTTCTCGATCACGTCGGTGGTGATCTCGTCGCCCTTGAGATCGCCGAGCTTGGTGATCACGCGGCTGAGCAGGATGATCACGAGATAGGCGCGGTTCTTCTGCACCCGCGGATCGGTGAGCGGCACGATCTCGTCCTTCGCGGTCGCGAGCCGCATGATGCCCTTGCGGTGCACCTTGCCGTCCTTGTCGACGTATCCCTTGGGCAGGGTGAACTCGAATTCCGTCTGCAGCACCATGGTGCGTTCTCTCTCCTCGTTCCGTGGCGCGCCCCTGCCGCACGCGGCGGCGGGCCGCCGGCCTCCCATGCTTCCCGACGGGCTCCAAGCATAGCGACGGCCAGCGCCGCTCGCCAGCCCGCCCGCGGGGCCCGAGGGGACAGGCATCGCGCGGCACGCGCCGAGGACCGAACCGTTGTCCGCCCGGCTTCTCGGGCAACCGACCGCCCTGGTCCCCGTACCAGTTGCACGCCGGACCCCGCCCAGCGACGGAGGCGACGAGCAACGCCACCCGACCGCGGGTATCCTGAAGCCGAATCCGAACGGAGCGAGCCGCCATGGACGTGATCGACGCCTGGATGCAGCAGCCCACCGAGCGCTTCGCGCGCGATCCCATGTTCGCCCCCCTGTGGCGCTGGATGCGACGCGAGCGGCCCGTGCTTCCGAGCCTCGAGCAGACCCTCGCCGCCTACCGCGCCGCGGGAGTCGGGCGCGCGCTGTGCTCGGCGTGGTGGGGACCGCGCGGGGCGCTGATCGACAACGACGAGGTGGCGGGGTTCGTGCGCGAGAGCGACGGGCTGCTGCTCGGTGTGGCGTCGGTGGACCTGCGCCGTCCCATGCGCGCGGTGCGCGAGCTGCGCCGCTGCGTCCGCCAACTCGGATTCGTGGCGCTGCGGGCGCTGCCGTGGTTGTGGGAGCTGCCTCCCGACGACCGGCGCTTCTATCCGCTGTACGCCGAGTGCGTGGAACTCGGGATCCCCTTCTGCACCCAGGTCGGGCACACCGGTCCGCTCCGGCCCTCCGAGCCCGGGCGCCCGATCCCGTATCTCGAGAACGTGGCGCTCGAGTTTCCCGAACTGCGGATCGTGGCCGGCCACGTCGGGGTGCCGTGGCTCGAGGAGGCGATCTCGCTCGCGACGCGCTTCCCGAATGTCTACCTGGACACCTCCGCCTACCTGCCCCACCGCTACCCGCCGCGGCTCGTGTCCTTCCTGCAGGGTCACGGCCGCCGCAAGGTGCTGTTCGGAACGAACTATCCCATGCTGCAACCCGCGGCCTGCCTCGA
>RFJN01000060.1 GCA_003694875.1 Planctomycetota bacterium
CCCGCCCCCTGCGCCTGGTAGAGCTTCTGGGCGAGGGCGTGCGAGGCCTGCTCGAGCTCCTTCATCGCGGCCTCGAGTGCCGCGCGATCCTCGGTCTGCTCCTCGACAAGCTTCTTGAGCTTCTTGTTGGCCTCCTCGATCCGCGCCTTCTCGTCGCCCGAGACCTTGTCGCCGTGCTCGGCGAGCATCTTCTCGATCTGGTAGGTCAGCGCGTCCGCCTGGTTGCGCAGCTCGATCAGCTCCTTGCGCTTGCGGTCCTCCTCGGCGTGCTCCTCCGCCTCGCGCCGCATGCGCTCGACCTCTTGCTGGCTCAGCCCGCTCGAGGACTTGATCTCGACCTTGGCCTCCTTGCCCGTCGCGAGATCCTTCGCCGTGACGTTCAGGATGCCGTTGGCGTCGATGTCGAAGGTGACCTCGATCTTGGGCACGCCGCGGGGCGCGGGCGGAATGCCGGTGAGCTGGAACTTGGCGAGCGTGCGGTTCTGTGCCGCCATGGGCCGCTCGCCCTGCAGCACGTGCACGTCCACCGCCGTCTGGTTGTCGGTCGCGGTCGAGAAGATCTCCTTCTTCTGCGTCGGAATCGTGGTGTTGCGCGGGATCAGCACCGTCATGACGCCACCGAGCGTCTCGATCCCGAGCGAGAGCGGCGTCACGTCGAGAAGCAGCACGTCCTTCTTCTCGCCGCTGAGCACCGCACCCTGGATCGCCGCACCGATCGCCACGACCTCGTCGGGGTTCACCGACTGGTTGAGCTTCTGCTTCTGGAAGATCCGCTTGCAGACTTCCTGCACGCTCGGCACGCGCGT
Source organism: Planctomycetota bacterium (assembly GCA_003694875.1). Lineage (GTDB taxonomy): Bacteria > Planctomycetota > J058 > J103 > J103 > J103. The sequence goes on from RFJN01000060.1 coordinate 807, forward strand.
CATGCCGCCCACGAGCACGACCTCGTCGATGTCGGAGGCCGAGAGCTTGGCGTCCTCGAGCGCGCGCTTGACCGGCGCCTCGAGACGCTTGAGCAGCGGCTCGGTGAGTTGCTCGAACTTGGCGCGCGTGATCGTCTGGCTCAGGTGCAGCGGCGCGCCGTCGCGCATCGAGATGAAGGGCAGGTTGACCTGCGCCTGCATGGCCTGGCTCAGCTCGATCTTGGCCTTCTCGGCCGCCTCCTTGAGCCGCTGCAGCGCCATGCGGTCCTTGCGCAGATCGACCCCCTGCTCCTTCTGGAACGTGTCGGCGATGTACTGGATCAGCACCTCATCCCAGTCGTCGCCACCGAGGTGCGTGTCACCGGAGGTCGAGCGCACCTCGACCACGTTGTCGCCCACCTCGAGAATCGAGATGTCGAACGTGCCGCCACCGAGGTCGAATACCGCGATCTTCTCGTCGGCCTTCTTGTCGAGCCCGTAGGCGAGTGCCGCCGCGGTCGGCTCGTTGATGATGCGGCGCACGTTCAGACCCGCGATCGTGCCGGCGTCCTTGGTCGCCTGCCGCTGCGAGTCGTTGAAGTAGGCGGGCACCGTGATGACCGCCTCGGTCACCTCCTCGCCGATGTACTTCTCGGCGTACTCCTTCAGGTAGCGAAGGATCATCGCCGAGATCTCGGGCGGGGTGTACTCCTTGTCGTCGATCTTGACCCGCACGAGCTCGTCGGGACCGCCGACGATCTTGTACGGCACCATCTTCTCTTCCTCGGCGACCTCGCTGTGCCGCCGCCCCATGAAGCGCTTGATCGAGTAGATCGTGCGCTCGGGGTTGGTGACCGCCTGCCGCTTGGCCGCCTGGCCCACGAGCCGCTCGCCGGTGTCGGTGAACGCCACCACGCTCGGCGTGGTGCGGCTGCCCTCCGGGTTGGCGATGACCGTGGGCTGCTGCCCTTCCATGACCGCCACGACCGAATTGGTCGTGCCGAGGTCGATACCGATGATCTTGCCCATGATCTCCCCTCGTTGCTCGGGTGTCGAAATGCGTGTTGCGTACCTGGGGCGCCGCCTCCACCAGAGACTGCGGCGCGCGACACCCGCCGGAGAGCAAACGATGGGCCAACAAATAGACGAGTCGCAACCTACGGCACAACAATCTCTTACAAAATCCCAACCAGCCTGTGCCGTGTCACGAGCGGCCGCCCACGCCCCCGACGGCTGTCAATGTGGCGGCTCCGGTGGAACGAGCCGCCGCCCCGCGCCCCACCGCCGCTGCGGTTGACAACCCAGCCCGCGTCACCCATGATCCCCGTCGTGCCCCGCGCGGCCGCCGAAACGACCGGACCGGAGGATCGCAGCATGTTCCGGCACTCGCGCATCGCCGCTGCCTCGCTGCTGGCCGCACTCGCCGCCGCGCCCGCAACGGCGCGACCCGGCGGCTCGAGCGCCGAGAGCCCCACCGCGACCGCGACCGTGCAGGCGAGCCTCGACGCGCAGTACGAGGCGCTCGAGCGGCAGGCCGCGCGCCTCGCGGCGGCCTACGAGAAGGCGATCGCGGCGCGGGTCGCCGAACTCGCGGCCGCCGACCCGACGATCGCCTATCTCGTGGACAAGAACCTGCTGTCGGCCGAAGCACTCACCCGCGGGCTGCCCACCGACCCGCTCGCGCGCGTCCCCTGGCTGCGCACCACCCTCGCCCGCGTCGACGAGCGCGCGAAGAAGATGGCCGCACGCTTTGGCGACGTCACCCTGCGCCAGAACGAGCGCGCCGCGATCCGGGCGCTCGTCGCGATCGCACGCGCGCAGGAGCGCTACCGCGAGAGCGACACCGACGGCAACGGCGTGTTCGACTACGCCGAGAGCCTCGATGCGCTCGCGCTCGAGGGGTTCGAAGCCGACGACAAGCCGGGCTACGTGCGGCGGCACGGCTATCGCTTCCGGCTGCTGCACGGCGATGTGTTGAGCTGGTCGGCCGAGGCGCTGCCCCTCGAACCGGGCAAGACCGGCCGACGCTTCTTCTTCATCGACGAACGCGGCCAGGTGCGCGAGAACACCGGCGGCCCCGCCGGCGCCTCGAGCCCGCTCGCCCCCGAACAGGCCGAAGAGAAACCCGCCAGCAAGCACCGCGAGCGCAACTGAAGCCCGCGGCAAGGGCGAGTCGTCTCAGCGCAACCCGTACTTCTTGATCTTCCGATAAAGCGTGCGCTCCCCGATCCCGAGAAACTTCGCCGCCTGCTCGCGGTTGCCGTCGGTCAGCTCGAGCGTCTGACGGATCAGCTCGCGCTCCATCTCCTCGAGCGATCGACCCGCAAGCGACTGCACCGTCTCGGTGCGCGGATCGGCGCCGCGGATGTAGTCCGGCAGATCGCCCACATCGAGCAGCGGCGTGTTCGCCACCACGACCATGTGCTCGACCGCGTTGCGCAGCTCCCGCACGTTGCCCGGCCAGGAGTAGGCGCTCAGCAGCCGACGCGCTTCCGGCGTCAGCCCGTGCACCACCTTGCCGTGGCGCGCGGCGAACTCGCGCACGAAGTGGTCGACGAGCAGCGGGATATCGCCCGCGCGCTCGCGCAACGGCGGCAGCGGAATCGTCACCACCCGCAAGCGGTAGTACAGATCGCGCCGGAACTTGCCCTCCTCGACGAGCTTGTCGAGATCGGCGTTGGTCGCCGCGATCAGGCGCAC
>RFJN01000428.1 GCA_003694875.1 Planctomycetota bacterium
CGGCGCGGCCGCGCAGCTCCGGCTGCAGGCGCAACAGCGAGGGCAGCAGCGTGTGGTTGCTCTCGCGCAGACCGTGGTGGTAGACGATCAGCACGTCGTGGCGCCCGGCGGGATCGATCGCGAGATCGATCTGCGTATCCACCCCCTCGCCGGGGGCGTGCACCGGCACGCTGCTCCAGCTCGGCCACGGCCCGAGTCCCGGCCGCTGCCGGGCGCGCTCCCAGTCGATCTCGGGCGGCGTCTGCCGGCAGCTCTCGTAGAGCTCGCGGTGCGTGGCCGCCGCGGTGTCCCGCGTCTGGGAGAATCCGCGTCCGGGCTGCAGCAGGGTGCCGAGCAGCATCGCCAGCTCGTCGACGGTCGCATGCAGACCTGCGGTGATCGACACGGCGCGTCCCTCCGCTCGGATTCCGCACCAAGGTAGCCCCCGCAGAGGGGCCGGGCAAGGCTGTAGAACGCACGCGGGGGGCCGCCGCACCCGGCCGGTCGGTCGCCTCGTGGCGCAACCCGCTCTGGCCACTGCGCGTTGCGTCGGGTGTGGAGCCCGGCGTGATTGCGCGAGCGGTCGCGTTCGGGATAACGAGAGAGGGCGGATACGGCGAGGGCGAGGGCATGGGGGCGAGACCCGGAGAGCGCGGCGAGTCCGAGCTGGTCGTGGGCGAGAACAGCACCGTGACGGCCGCCACCGTGCGCGTGCGCCGCCACATGGAGTCGGCCGAGACGGTGGTGCACGGCGCGAAGCCCGCCGACGACCGCACCGTGCGCATGCCGGCGCCCGGCGCGGCGGCCCCGCGAGGCGGCGAGCGCCTGCCCGGCGCGAGCGATCCCACCGCGGGGCGTACGCAGCCGCCGTCGGCGAGCGAGGAGACGGTCGCACTCGAGCGACCGCACGGCGACGGCGCGTCGGCCGCCGGCGGCGACGGCGAGCGCACGATCCGGACCCCCCGGCCGAGCGCCACGACGTCCGGTGGCGCGGCGCTGCGGCTGCGCCGGCTCGGCGGCTACGAGATCCTCGGAGAGCTTGGCCGCGGCGGCATGGGGGTGGTGTACCGCGCGCGGCAGGCCTCGCTCGGCCGCGACGTGGCGCTCAAGGTCATGCGCGAGGGCTCCGAGGCCAGCCTCGACGACATCGAACGCTTCCGCCGCGAGGCCATGGCGGCCGCGCGCCTGCAGCACCCCGCGATCGTTCCGATCTACGAGATCGGCGAGGACGCGGGCTACGTCTTCTTCGCCATGGAGCTGATCGAGGGCCGCTCGCTCAGCCGGCTGCTGCGCAGCGAGGGGCGGCTGCAGCCGCGGCGCGCCCTCGAGCTGATCGAGCAGGTGGCCGACGCCTTGCACCTCGCGCACACCCACGAGATCGTGCACCGCGACGTCAAGCCCGCCAACATCCTGATCGACAACGACGGACGCCCGCACCTGACCGACTTCGGGCTCGCCAAGGACCTGCAGTCCGACAAGGGGCTCACCGAGACGGGGCAGACGCTCGGCACCCCCGCCTACATGTCGCCCGAGCAGGCGCAGGGCCAGGCGCACCGGGTGGACGCGCGCACCGATGTCTACGCGCTCGGCGCGGTGCTCTACGAACTGCTCACCGGGCAGCCGCCGTTTCGCGGCGAGCACGTGCTCGACACGCTGCGGCAGGTCACCGAGACCGAGCCCGTGCCGCCGCGTCGGCTCGTGCCGTCGCTGCACCGCGACGTCGAGACGATCTGCCTGAAGTGTCTGCAGAAGGCGCCCGAGCGCCGCTACCAGAGCGCGCGCGAACTCGCCGACGACGTGCGGCGCTATCTCGACGGCGAGATGATCGTGGCGCGTCCGGTCTCGGGGCTCGAGCGCGCGGTGCGCTGGGCGGCCAAGCGGCGCGCGGCCGTGGCCGCGGTGACGCTGCTCGTGCTCGGTGCCAGTGGGGCGCTCGGTTTCGTGTGGCACCGCAACCACACGCTGCGCGAGAGCGGCAGGCGCGCGTATGCGCAGGCGCTCGCGGCCTTCGACGCGGGGGCGTACGCGCAGGCGCGGCGGCTGCTGGGGGAGGCGGCGGCGCTGTGGCCCGACAGCGAGCGGATCGCCGCGCTCGAGCAGCGGATCACCCGCGCCGAGGCCGCGCGCGCGCAGCAGCAGCGTCAACGCGAGGAGGCCGAGACGCGGGCGCGGCTCGAGCGGCAGCAGCGCGCCGAGCGCGAACGACGCTACCGGCGTCTGCTCGCGGCGGCCGAGCAGCAGCTGCGGGCGCGCGGAAGCGCGCGCGAGCGCTACGAGCACTGCCGGCAGGCGTACTCGCTGTTCGACCGCGCGGCGTTTCTCAAGAAGGACGGCGGGGCCGGCGAGGCGCTCGAGGGCAGGCGCCGGGCGGCGAGGGCGCTGATCGAGATCGCGCTCGCCATGGCGCAGCGCGACGCGGGCGCTCTCGGGCTCGCGCGCGAGTGGATCTACCTCGCGCAGCAGGCGGGGGTGGCGGAAGAGAAGCTCGCCGCGGCGCGGCGCGCGGTCGACGCGCTCGAGGCCGCGCGCGGACGCTTCGAGGCGAGTCTCGAGACCGCGCGCGGGCTCGCGGACAAGGATCCCGACGCGGCGCTGCTCGCGCTCGAACGCGCGCGCGAGCTCGCCGGCAGCGATCCGCAGCACGGCAAGGATCTCGAACTCGTGGGCACCCTGATCCGCAAGAGCGGGGTGGAACGCGCGTTGCGGCAGGCACGCGAGGCGACCGACCCCCACGACAAGCTGCGCTTCGCCGCGCAGGCGCTGCGCTTCGATCCCGAGGACGCCGAGGCGCGCTCGATCTTCGCGCGGGCGCGCGCGGACGCCGCGACGCCACCGGGTTTCGTGCTCCTGCCGGGCGGACGGGTGCTGCTCGGCAGCGCCGATCCGCGGGACGCCAACCCGGTGCGCGAGGTCGAGATCGCACCGTTCTACATGGCGGTCTACGAACTCACCTGCGCCGAGTACCAGCGGTTCGTGGACGCAGGCGGCTACCGCGAGGCGCGCTGGGGGCTCGAGCGCTTCGCCGACGCGCAGGGCCGGCCCCGGATCGAGGGCTGGAGCGAGGGACACTTCCCGCCCGGGGCCGAGACGCAACCGGTGACGGGCATCTCGTGGCTCGAGGCGCAGGCGTATGCGCGCTGGCGCACCGAGCGCGAGCGCGAGCGCACCGGACAGGACTGGATCACGGTGCGGCTTCCCACGGCCGAGGAGTGGGAGTACGCGGCGGCGTTCGCCCCGGGCGCGAGCGGCCGGGTGCGCCGGCGCTATCCGTGGGGCGAGCGCTACGAGCCCGCGCGCCTCAACGCGCCGAGCCCGGGCAGCGAGCAGCTCGGACGCCCCGCCCCCGTCGAGGCGTTCGCCGGGGACGTGAGCGCCTTCGGTATCCGGCAGCTCGGCGGCAACGCGCACGAGTGGACGGTCTACCAGGGCAAGCCGTGTCTGCGCGGCGGCTCGTTCCTCTATCCCTCGCAGCGCTACGCGCGCACCGCGTGGCAGCGGCCCGGGGTGGATCCGGCCTACCGCAACGCGGCGACCGGGGTGCGGCTCGTGGCCGATCTGCCGGGTGGCGGGGCCGTTTCGGAACCATCCCCCGGACCGGCCGATCGGCGGTAGGCGACCGCGGGCGATCCCCTCGGCACGGGCGGCAGGCGGCGACGCGAGAAACCGCACCGCGTCTGGCCGTTCGATACCCGCTGCCTGTCCTCTCGCGCTCGAGAGCCGGTGCCGGACTCGGCGGGCGAATCGCGGGCGTTCACGGCGAGCGCAGCGCCGCGCAGGCTCCGGCCGGGGAGGCAACGGAGCTGTGCGCCGCTTCGGCTGCGGCCGGCTCCGCCGCCAGGTTCCGACGCACCGCCACGGTAGTCGTGATCACGGGGCGGCTCGCGGCGTACCGCCCATGGGGACCCCCGTGGTGGTGAGGCGCACGGTCGGTGTGCGGGAAGGGGCGCCAACGTCCCGGACGGCTGCCCGTGCACTTGCCGGGGTGTGCACCAGAGGCCACGGGGTGCTCGCCCGCCCGCGACCATCACGCGCGCGGGCGGATCGCGGCGAGCCACGATCGCTGCGGCCCGGACTTGCTATCAAGAGAAAGTCGTGCATGTTTGAATAGCCAGGGCCGTTGTGAAGCTTTGTTGCACAGGGAGGGGCGCCGGTGAGGCGGGGACCCACGGGACGCTACGAGTTGACCTCCGTCGGCGGGGAGCAGGTACGCGCCTTCGTGCCGGTGGCTCTCCCCCCGGACCCGCCGCTCGAACTCGCGCCCCTTCAGGGCCGGCTGGAGGCGGCGTACCTCGCGCTGGGGCGGCTTGATGCGCTCTCGACCCTGCTGCCAGACACGAGCCTCTTTCTCTACACGTACGTCCGCAAGGAGGCGGTGCTCTCCTCGCAGATCGAGGGCACCCAGTCGTCGCTGTCGGATCTCCTTCGCTTCGAGGTCGAGGGAGCGCCCGGCGTGCCCCTCGACGAGGTGGTCGAGGTATCCAACTACGTGGCGGCGCTCGAGCATGGCCTCGCCCGCCTGCGTGCCGGCTTCCCGCTCTCGAATCGTCTGTTGCGGGAGATCCACGCAAGGCTGCTGGCTCGTGGCCGTGGCAGCGACAAGGCGCCGGGGGAGTTTCGGCGCTCGCAGAACTGGATCGGCGGTACGCGTCCGGCAAACGCTCACTTCGTGCCGCCACC
>RFJN01000429.1 GCA_003694875.1 Planctomycetota bacterium
ACGAGCAGGGCATCGGCCCATGCGGCGCGTGCGAGGCTGTCACCGCTCGGGCCGAAGTCGGCGATCAGTTCCAGGTCTCGGACGCCACGTACATCGAGAGCGATCTCGCGCGGCGGATCCTCGGTCGACAGCAGCAGACCGTGTTCGCCCAGCAGCGGCTTGCCGTCGGCGAGCACCTGGAAGACGACGGTGCCGACGACCGTGCGCGCCTGCCGTGCGGTGTCGTCGAGCCCGATCACGGCGCGAAGGGTCTCGAACCGCTGTGCGAGCGGATATCGCAGGCGCGTGTAGGCATGCATCCCGAGCCCCTTGCGGTAGCGCTTGCCCCCGAGCCGCAGCGGCCCTCCGGTGACGCAGCCGTCGCGGCGGTAGGGAAACGACACCGAGATCACCTGGCTGCGCTGCTCGACCTCGGCGGGCTCCATGTCCGAGAGGTAGCGGAAGCGGCCGCCGGGGAACCAGACCGCGGAGATCGTCTCGAGTGGCAGGGTCGCGGTCTGCTGCGTCGCCCACAGCTGCAGGCGCAGCTGCCCGTTGTCGAGGCCGAGCAGGCGGCCGGTCAGGATCGAGCCGTCGACGAGTTCGACGCGCGCGGTGCGTGCGTCGGTCCTGTTGGAAACCGGGCCAAGCGGTGCGAGGCGCACCCCCAGGGCGGTCTCGGGGCTGAAGCGCGCTTGCCCGAGTCCGTCCCACTCCCCCGACACGCCGTCGGGCCCGATCGACTCGAGCGCTCCCTCGCGGCGGACCCACGTGCGCAGCACGACCTGGTCGCGTTCGGGATCGTGCGGCAGCAGTTGCTCCCGGAAGCGGCGCAGTTCGGCGGCGTCGTGCGGATACGCGACGGCCGCGACGCGGTCGAGCGGCAGCTGCAGCGCGCCGGCTGCCGGATGGTGCACGGTGATCGAGTCCACGTCCCCGCCGGTGATCTGCCCCCGGATCTCGTCGCCGTTGCGGAGAAAGAGGTGGGGGGTGCCGAAATCCGGCGCGGAGCGGCCGCGGTTCGGCCAGCGGATGGAGCCGACGTCCGAGGCCGGGATCTGCCGGTCGCCGAGATCGATCTCGAGCCGCCCCCCCCGCTCGACGATCCGGCGAATCGTTGCGCGGCTATCCCCGTCGACCGTCTGAACGGTGGCGGGTCCGGCGTGCGCCGCGGGGGCGAAGAGGACGCTCACGAGGCCCAGGGCCCACCCGGTTCGAAGCTTTGGCATGCGGCCTCCTGCGCTTCGTACTGGATTCACGGCTTGGCGCCGCCCGGCTCATGGTAGCACAGCGGCGGATCTGGAAAACACCGCCGCGCAGCGCGGACCCGACGTGCAGCGATCCCCGGTTGTCAGACAACCACTCCGGTGTTGGGCACGAGTCATGCGCACGACGGGCGTGTCGGAAGAGTGGAATGTTCTAGGACGCAATGGGTTGCGCTTCTGTCGTCGGAGACTCCGACACAGGGAGGGACCACCGGGTTCGGTCGAGATGGGGAGAAATGCCATGAGGTTGGTTTGGTGTGGAAGTTTTGCCGGCAAGGGCGTCGCCGGCCACGGCGCGGAGGTCTCGCGATGACACGGGATCGCTGGTGGAAGTGGTTCGGGCAGGTAAACGGGGCCGCAGGAAGGAGTAGACGCATGAGGCGAAGCCAGCGAGGTGTGGCGCTCGTCGGGGCCATGGTGTGGTCGGCCGCGATGATCGGTGTGGTGGTGGTGGCGGTGCTCGTCACCCAGAGCCGGCAGAAGGAGGTCGCCGAACGCAGCGACAACGCCCGTGTGCTCCATGCGTGCGAGCGTGCGCTCGCGCTCAAGGCGCACCAGATCTCGCAAAACGGGGACGTGCAGCCCATCACGGTCACGATCGACGGGGTGGACGTGGCGGTCACGCCCGCGCAGGGTGCGGCGGCCGGGGATGTCGCGATCGATGTCGAGGCGGTGGCGACCTACCGCGATGGCTCGAACGCCGATCGCGTGGTGCAGGTGCTTGCGACGCTTCGCAAGAAGCCGCAACTGGCGGGATACCTCCGCGGGGCGGTCTTCGCCACGGGTGCGCTGACGCTGCGCGGCGACGTCACGACCGAGTCGTTCCTCGGTGACCAGGGCTATCCGGCCGCCGACAACCGCTTTGCCAATGGCAACGTCGGGGCCAACGGCGCCGTTGCCCTCAGCGCGATCAGCGTCACCAGCGAATACGGTGGGGTCGCGGAAGCTCCGGCCGGTGGCGAGGGCGTCGACGAGGCGCGTTACGAGAGCGAAGCGTCGGACGAGGGCGAAGCCGAGGCGGCGTCGGATTCGGACGCGGACGCGAGTGATTCGACGGCGGAATCGGACAGGGAAGCGAGCGATTCCACAGGAGGAGCCGACGAGCACGACGGGCAGGAGGATGAGGACGCCGGCAGTGGGGGGCTCGGCGGCTTCGTGGGGAGCGCTCCCGCCAAACTGGTTCACAAGCACCTTCGCAAACTTGGGCGCAGTCGTCGTGGTGCGCGGCGTGCCGAGCCCGACGACGATGAAGCCGCGGATTCGGGGGCGGCGTCGGAATCGCACGAGAACGAAGCAGAAGCCGACTCGGGTCAGCGGGTAGACGGGAGCGAGGCAGAGGAGGACGGCGCTGCCGAGGAGAGCGACGGCGAAAGGGAGCAAAACGACTCCACCAACGGGACGAGCGGCGAGACCGCGGGCGGCACGGCCACATTGACCGTTGCACCGCGCGTCGACGGCTTTGTCGAGTATTCGGACCCGGCGCTCGCCACCATCGCCCCCGAGGCGCAGGTGGCCGGCCAGCGCAAGCTTGCCGCGCCGCCCGTACTTCCGGATCTCGTGGGCTCGCAGTTCGACGACGCGTGGACCGGGACAAAGAACAATCCGACCGTCCTCGTCGACGGCGTCGCGCAGCAGCCGGCGGCGCAGGGGCAACTCACGATCGACGGCGGGGAGGCAGCGCTCGCCGAAGGGGTCTACGTCCTCGATCGTCTGGTGCTCGCCAACGGCGCGTATCTCACCGTCTCGGGCAAGGTGCAGATCTTCGCCAACGACGTGCAACTGCTCGACGGCTCGGTCCTCGACGTCTCCGGTGGCACGGTCGAGCTGTTCTACAAGGACAGTTGGAAGCTCACCAACGGAGCGCAGGTCTTCAACGGCCTCGAAGCCGACGGTTCGCTGCGGACCGAGGATTTCGTCGCGCTCGGGCTTGCGGGCTCGGCCCTCGAGATCACCGGTGGCGCCGAGGTGACCGGGCTGGTCTACAGCCCCGAAGGCGACGTGTCGGCCGAGGATCTGCACCTTATGGGGGCTCTCGTCGGCCACCAGGTCGAGGTCGTCGGGAACGTGGTGGCGAGCTATACGCCGCCCGCCACCAACGGAGCGAACGCAAGCGCCGGCGGTTGGGTCATCACCTCGAGCGGCGCACTGCTGCAGTTCGACGAGTCGCTCGCCGGACGCGTGGGTACCGAGGTCGGGCGCACCTACGGCGTGCAGTCGCTTGCGGAACAAGGTGTGCGCAACGAGATGTCGCAGGCCCTGCAGGCCCACCAGGCGACCAAGGCAGCCGCGCCAGCCGGCAATGCCGCGGGCAACGCGGCGACCACGGGGGGCAACCCCTCCTCCCCGGTCGTCGCTTCGCCCAACGGCGGTGGTGGCTCGGCGAATGCCGGCGCTGCCGCTCCTTCTGGGCTGGTCCAATGAGCCAGATTCCGGCCATCGCACGATCCACGCTGGCGGGCGACGCCCGCCAGCGTGGCTTCACGCTCGTCGAGGTCATGGTCGCGCTGGTCGTGCTCGCGATCAGCGCGCTTGCCATGCAACTCGCCCTGGGCGTGACGACGCGACTCAACGGCCAGAACGCCAGGCTGTCGCTCGCACGCACCGCCGTCGCCGACAAGATCGAGGAACTGGCGGCCCTCGAACCGGTCGAGATCGTCGCCACCTATGGGAGCCCAGGCGGCGTTGGCTTCAACGTGCCTACGTTCACGCCGCCGCCGCAGACGCAACAGGTCGGGTTGATCGAGGTGTTGACCGAAGCGCAGGCGAGTGCAGAACTCGGGACGCCGCTCGACCTCGACGGCGACGGGATCTACTCCGAGACCGAGCCGCCGCATGCCGGATTCACCGCCGCGTTTGTCCGGGTGAGCGTCCAGTGGACCAACGACGGCAGCGATTCGAACGTCGTGCGCAGCGCAGAACTCATTCTGCCGAGTCTCTGAGAGCCGAACCGACCCACGAGGAGGGGACGCATGAGCGGGCCAGTGCAACGCCACGGCGAGCGAGGGGTGTCGCTGATCAGCCTCGTGATCGGTATGACCATCATGCTGATCATGTTCGCGATCTCGGCCGTGGCGACCGTCGCCACCCAGACCGTCAATGCGGACCAGCAGGTGCGCGAGAACGCGCGCCACAACGCCGATACGGCTCGCGCCTTCGTCGTTCGTCGACTGCGCTATGCGCCGGCGGCTCTCGTGGCCCTTCAGGTGGCCGTGCCCGCCAATTCCGTCACGAATCCTCCGCCGAGCCAGGTCTATCGACGGGCAACCTTCCAGATCGCGGTGGCCACCGATCCGAACGGCAACCCCGTGTGGGGACCCGTGGCCGCGCTCGAATTCATTCCCCCCGCTGCCGGTCAGCCCGGCCGGCTCACCTACACCCCCGACCTCGCCCTCGAGCCTCCCATCGTCGTGGCGACCGACATCACCGAGGGGTTCTTCTACTTCGATCTTGGCGGCGCGACGGCCGCCGTCGGCGAGCGGGCGTTGCGCTTTCGGGTCGAATCGAGCGCAACCCTGTCGGACGGGAGCACGGTGGTGGCCGGCAGCGAACTTGGTGATCACACCGTTGCCTTGCGCGGAGTGCAGCCATGAGAGGTTCACGACGCTTTCCAACTTCGCTGGGCCTCGGCGCCGCTTTTGTCGTGGCCACGGGGGCGCTCGGCGCCTCGCCCGCGGTCGCGCGCCCCGCAGAGCCGGCCCCCCAGACCCGCGGTGCACCGGGCGACGAGGAGTTTTCCCAGGCCGAACTCGCCGCGCTCTGCACGCGTCTGATCGGCACCCAGCGAGAGCGCGCCGAACGCCGCCTCGCCACGCGTCCCGGGGCGTGGCTCGCCACCTACCTCCGGCATGCCGTCGCCCTGCCCGCCTGGCAGCGGGCGGCGTTTGTGCGCGCAGGGGCGCAGCTCGGCGAGCGACGCGCCCGTCGCCTCGTGCGCCACGTCTGGCTCGACGAGGACGATCCGACCGTGCTGCGCGCTGCGGCTCACCTCGCTGCGCGGGTGCACGAACGCACCGTGTTGCGGCAATTGCTGCGCAGCGAAGACGCCGACGAACGCGCGCTGGCCGTACGCTCGCTCGGTGCCGACACCGAGGCGGTGGCAGCGCTGCTCGAGCGGCTGCGCCGTGATCCCGACGTGCACGTGCGCGAGGCCGCAGCCCGATCCCTCGCTCGTCACGTCGAACCGCGGGTCGCCGAAGGCCTGCTCGCGGCGGCGGTCTCCGATCGGCAACCGCGTGTGCGCCGGCAGGCCGCGCGATCGCTGCAGCGCTGTCTGCGCCGTCTGCCGGCCGGCAGCCTCCGGGACGAGGCGCTGCAGCTCGTGTCGGCGCAACCGCTCGACGAGTGTGTGTTGCCACTTGTGCCCGATCTGCTCGCCGGAAGCGGCATCGGGCGGCTGCGACCGCTTCTCGACACCGAGGACGCGCGGCTGCGCGCCGCGGTGCTGCGCGCGCTCGTG
>RFJN01000430.1 GCA_003694875.1 Planctomycetota bacterium
CAGAAGCTGCTGTTCAGCTCGGAGCGCTCGTGGCGTTCGTCGGATCTCGTGCACGTGGAGCCGCAGATCGCACGCGGGGGCGGCAAGCCCTACGTCGTGCCCGACAAGACCGAGCGGTCGCTGCTCGCGGTCGCACTCGCGGGCCGCTTCGAGAGCGCCTTCAAGGGCAAGCCCGTGCCGGAGCCGAAGAAGAAGGACGAGACCGGCGGCGGCATGCCCGGTGGCGCGAATCCGTTTGGCGGCTTCGTGCCGGGCGGCTCCGGCGCGCCGGGCGGTGACGGGCAGGCCGCCGCGCAGCCGGACGCCGCGCACGACGAGGGCGCCGCCGCGAACCCGGCGCCGGGAGGCAGCGGCGACGCGACGGCGAAGAACGAGCCCGCGCTGCTCGAGCCGATCACCGAGTCGGTCGACGGAGCGCGGCTCGTGGTGATCGGCGACGCCGACTGGCTCAGCGACATCGGCGCGCGCGTCATGGGCCCGGAGTATGCCGCGAACCTGCGGCTGCTCGAGAACCTGATCGACTGGTCGCTGCTCGATCCGGCACTGCTCGAGATCCGGGCGCACGGGGCGCGCAGCCGCCCGCTGCGGGAGCTCGACAAGGCGCACAAGAAGCGGATCGAGGCGATCAACTACGCGGTGCCGACCGTGCTCGTGGTGCTGCTCGGCTGGGTGCGCTGGACGCGGCGTCGTCGTGCCGAGCGCAAGCGGGGAGGGCGTTGAGCCATGCGCATGCAACGCTGGATCGTGCTGCTGGCGGTGCTGCTGGTGCTGCAGATCGGGGTGCTGATCGTGCAGGGGCTCGAGAGCGGCGGCGGTGCGAGCACCGTCGAGCGGCCCGAGGGCGGGCTTCTGCACGCGAACCCGGAGCAGGTGGCCCGCATCGTGATCCGCGACAAGGCGGGCAAGACGATCGAACTCGTGCGCGAGGGCAAGGGCTTCGTCGTGAAGAGCGCGGGCAACTACCCGGTCGAGGGCGACCGGGCCGACAGCTTCCTCAAGGCGCTGCTCGCGCTCGAGCCCAAGGCGGTGGTGGCGCGCAGCGAGCGCAGCCACCGGGGGCTCGGGGTAGCGAAGGGTGCGGCCGAGCGTGAGATCACCCTCTACGACGCGGGCGGCAAGGAACTCGGGCACGTGCTGCTCGGCAGCTCGGGCGGCGAGTTCGCGCGCCGGGCGGGCGAGCCGACGGTCTACCGCGTGAGCGACCGGCTCGGCTACCGCGCCTCCACCGCGCCGGGCACGTGGGTCGACACCTCCCTGCTGTCGTTCCAGGTCGACGACGTGCGGCAGGTACGCTGGCTGCGCAAGGGGGCGAAGCAGCCCGCGCTCGCCGTGCAGCGCATCCCGCCGGCGAAGGTGGCGGAGGCGGGCTCGGAGGCGGCCGAGCCGAAGTGGCTCATGACGGCGCCGAAGGCGGGGGATCTCGAACGCACCGAGGCCGAGAGTCTCGTGAGCGCGCTCGCGCACCTGCGCTTCAGCCGCCCCGTGGCGGCCGAGGCCAAGCCCGAGCACGGGCTCACCCCGCCGGAGATGGTGGTGGAGATCGAGCTCACGAGCGGGGAGAAGATCCGTCTCGAACTCGGTGCGCGCACCGACGACAACGGCGTGTACGCCCGCACCGCCGGCAAGCCGTTCGTGGTGGAACTGCCGAGCTACACCGCCGAGCGGATCCTCGAGGCGCCGGACAAGCTCAAGCCGAAGACCGAGAAGCACCCGGAGACGGCCGGCGTGGCGGGCAGTGGCGCGCCCGCGAGCCCGAGCGCGGCGACGCCGACCGCGAGCCCGGCGCCTCCGACGACCGGTTCCGCCCCGGCCGAAAACAACGCTCCGCAGACGACCACCGGAACCGCAGCGCCCGAGGGCCGGTGACCCGACGCACGCGGGCGGTCGAACACCGGCCGCCCGCTGCGCCGGCTGCCGTCCTGACGAGCACCACGAAGCGTATGGTGCTGCCCCGGTAGCACCGCTTGCCCGCGCACGTCCCCGCCCCTGGCCGGGGAGCGCACTCCTCGCCGCGTTCTGCCTCGGCGGCGCGGCTCTCGCCGCGCGCCACCGCCGGCGGATCTGACCCGCGGTCCTCGACCGCAGCCCCACACGGACGCGCGGTGACACCGAGACCGATGTCGCCGCCCGTGCGCGTTCGGCCGGGCCGCGCACGCCGGCGGTCCGAAACGTACGTCGGCCTCGCCCCGTTTCGACAAGCTCCTGCAGGAGCGGTGTGGCGCGCCGCCCGCCCCCGGCGCGCGGCTCAGCTCTCGCCGTCGAGTTTCGGGACCTGCATCTCCGCGCGGCTGCGGCGGGCGGCGAGCCGGCGCGCGAGTTCCTCGCGGACCGTCGACACCGCGCGCTCGGGTTCCTCGGCCTCGGGCGCCGCGGCAGCGGTCCCCTCCTGCGGCTTCGCCTCGCCGTCCTCGAGCCGCACCGCGAGCCGCGTCGCGTCGCGCACGTGCAGATCGAGCTGCGGGAACGGAATCTCGATCCCCGCACGGCGAAACGCCGCGTCGATCGCCGCGCACAGGTCCGAGATCACCTTGCGTCGCACCCCCGGTCGCGGCGAGATCACCCACACGAACAGCTCGAAGTCGAGCGAACTCGCCCCGAAGCCCACGAAGTGCACCTCCGGCGGCGGCCGCCGCATGACCTGGCCGTGCTTGCGCGCCACCTCGAGCAGCGTCTCGCGCACCCGCCCCACCTCGCTGCCGTACGCCACCCCCACCGGAATGCGCAGCCGCACCTTCGGATCGCCGTGCGACCAGTTGGTGACCCGCGAGGTGATGAACTCCTTGTTGGGCACGATCACGCTCACGTTGTCGGGCGTCTGCACCGTGGTGGCCCGGATCGTGATCCGCTCCACCCGCCCGGTCTGCTCGCCCACCGTCACCACATCCCCCACCTCGATGGGGCGCTCGATCAGCAGGATCAGGCCCGAGACGAAGTTCGACAGGATCTCCTGCAGACCGAAGCCGATTCCGACACCCGCGGCGGCGAGCAGCCACTCGAGTTCACCGAGCCGGATCCCGAGCTGCCCGAGCGCGAGCAGCACCCCGGTGGCGGCGATCACGTAGCCTGCCACGCTCGTGATCGCAAAGCGCGCCCCGGCGCTCAGCCCGAGCCGCGGCAGCACGAACAGGTCGAAGAAGCCGCGCACATACCGGTAGATCACCCACGTGAGCAGCAGGATCAGCGCCGCGGCGAGCGCGCCGCCCACCACGACGCCCCCGGTGCCGTCCTCGGCCGGCGGCACGATCGGGGTGGCGAGCACCCGCTCGATCGTGGTGGGCTCCACCTCGTAGGCGAACAGGATGCCCGCGAGCACCGCGACGAGCACCACCGCGTCGGTCAGCCCGCCGAGCAGCTGCAGCAGAAAGGCGCGGCGACGGCGCTGCTCGTCGTCCTCCGCCCCCTCGCCGTCCGCCTCGCCGCCCTCGACCCCGCTCGGCGCAAGCCGCGCCACCACCATGCGGAACAGCACCCGGTCGAGCACGAGCCCCGCCACGATCACCCCGAGGCTCGTGAGCAGCGAGCCGCGCACCGAACGCGCCGCGTTGCGGTAGCCCACCGCCTCGAGCCCGAAGATCGCGAGCACGTTCGCCCCCACGAACAGCCCGAGCGGCAGCATGGCGCGCTGCAGCCGCTCGGCCATGTCGCGCGAGAACAGCCGCAACAGCCGCCGGAACACGACCGGATCGGCGGCGGCGAGCAGCCCGATCACCACGAGCACGTACCGGTACAGCAGCCCAAGCACCGGCCGCAGCGCCTCGGCCGCCTCCGGACCGAGCAGCGGGGCGAGCGCGAACAGCCCGAGGTAGATCGCGGTGACGAGCAGCACCCGCTGCGCGAGCCGGGCGAGCCAGCGCGCCACGTCGTCGGCCACCGGTACCACCCGCCAGTCCGCCTCGACCGGCCGCAGGAGCACCCGCACCGCGGTCTGCAGTCCGCGCACCCCGAGCACGAGGAGGGCGGTCCACAGCGCGGCGAGCGTGACCGGGCTCGCGAACAGCGCGTGCACGATCGCGGTCCAGCCCGCCACGCAGCCCGGCCCCACCGCGGCCTCGAGCACGCGCAGCGCCGCCCGCCGCGCCCGCTCGCGCCACGGCACCGGCGGCTCGGGCGTGCTCGCGAACCGCCGCTCGAGCTGTACCCCGAGCCGGCGGGCGGTGAGCACAAGCAGGCCGGCGGCCAGAAGCGCGAGCAGCAGCCGCCACCAGCGGCCGGGCGCCGCGATCCACCGGGCGACCGCCCGCAACAGCGCGCCGGGCTCCGCCACCGCCGCGCGCGCCCGCCGCACGTACCCCTCGAGCACCGCCACTGCAGGCGCGATCCGCTCGTACTCGATGATCGGCTTCTCGCGCAGCCAGAACGCGCGCCGACGCACGATCGACTCGAGTTCGACGAGCCGCTGCCCCTCCGCACTCGCCAGCTCGATCACGTCGACGAGCCGCTCGAGCAGCGTCCGCAGCGCGCGCTCGCGCTGCTGCACCGACTCGATCAGCCGCGTCTCCAGCTCCCGCCACCGCCTCTCCTCCGCCTCCCAGCGCGCCTCGGGATAGACGGTGGGATAGCGGGCGTGCAGCGTATCGAACAGCGCCTTCGCGACCTCGTGCAGCTTGTCGAACTGCTCGCGCCGCGCCTGCCGCTGCTCGTCGAGCGCCTCGAGCGCGGCGCGCAGCTCCGCGAGCCGGCGCACGGCCTCGTCGTGCGCCGGCGCGAGCTTCGTGTCGTAGAAGCGACGCGTACGCCGCACCGCCTCCAGGAAGCGGCCGAGCAGCAGCGCCACCCGCGCCTCGACCTCGCCGGAAGCCTTCTCGAGCTGCTCCTCGAGCTTCTTCGTCTCCGCCCGCCGCTTCTCCGCCTCGGTGCGCAGCGCGAGCAGACGCTGCTCCCAGCGCGAGACCTCCTGCTCGATCGCCTTGGTGCGATCGGCCTCGGCGAGCAGCAGCTTCTCCGCCTCCGCGCGGCTCTTCTCGTACGGCAGCCCCTCGCGCGCGAGCACCTCGGCCACCCGCTGCTGCTCGGCGAGCCGCGCCCGTTCGGCCGCGAGCCGGCTCTCCCACGCACGGGTGTAGAGCTCGAGCCGCTGCTTGGCGCGCGCATGCGCGCGCTCGGCGTTGTCGCGCTCGAGCCGCAGCACCGGCAAGAGTCCCTGCAGCAGCTCGATCGTGTCGTTGAGGTTGGCGATGTGCTGCTCGAGCGCGGCGATCTCGAGTTCGGCGAGCGCGATCCGACGTCGCAGCGCGCGCCGCGCCTCGTCGTCGCCGCCCCTGGCCTCTTCTCCCCGCAGCCGCCCGAGCTCGATCTGCAGCGTCTCGAGCCGCTTGCGCGCCTCGGCGATCTCGGCGCGCAGCGCCTCGGGGCGCGCGCGTGCGCGCTCGAGCTCGGTGGTGAGCTCGCTCACCCGGCGTGCGAGTTCGCGCTCGCGCTCCTCGGCCTCGGTCTTGTCCTTCTCGGTGAACGGATCGGGCAGCGCGATCGGCTGCCCCTGCTGCTCGGCGAGCTGCTGCGCCTGCTGCTTCGCCTGCGTCTCGCGCTCGGGCAGCGCCGCCCGGTCGCGCTCGAGCCGCTGCCGCTCGGCGATCACCTCGAG
>RFJN01000431.1 GCA_003694875.1 Planctomycetota bacterium
CACCCGCTCGATCGCTCCCCGCGCCATGGCCCACGCGACCGGCTCGCTCACCGCCCCGAAGCGCTCGAGGAGTTCCGACGGCACCCCGAGACACCGCCGCTTGACCTCGTTCGCGTAGGCGACCACGCCACCGAGCAGCACGTCGCTCGCGCCCGGGGTGCGCGCGAGCAGGTGCGCGGCGAGCCCCGCCGTACAGCTCTCCGCGAAGGCGAGCCGCCAGCCGCGCGCGCGCAGCGCCTCGAGCACGACCGCTCCGAGCTCGCGCTCTCCCTCGGCGAACACGTGCTCGCCGAGCGCCTCGCGCGCAGCCGCACGCGCCGCCTCGAGCCTCTCGTGCGTCGCCCCGGAATCGGTACCGCGCGCGGTGAGCACCACGTCGACGATCGAGCCGTCGACGCGCAGCCCGAGTTCGATCTCCAACGCAGCGAGCGAGCGCAACCGGGCGTCGACCTCGGGCTCGGGCAGCCCCACCGTCCGCAGGCGCGCGGTGGCGATCACGTCGTGGCCACACTCTCGCACGATCTCGTCGCCGAGCGGTCCCGCGAACAGCGCCCGCAGTTCGCCCGGCACCCCGGGCAGGGCGTAGATTCGGCAGCGTTCGTGCTCGAGCGCGAGCGCAGGCGCCGAGCCGACGGGGTTGGCAACCGCGCGCGCTCCCTCGGGCACGAGCGCCTGCCGCCGCGCCCGTTCGTCCGCGCTGCGGCCGCGTGCGCGGTACCACGCCGCGATCGTCTCCCACGCCGCCGGATCGAGCCGCAGCGGTCGACCGAGCCAGCGTGCCAGCCCCGCCCGGGTGCGATCGTCGTCGGTGGGCCCGAGCCCCCCGGTGAGCAGCAGCAGCGAGGCGCGGCGGCTCGCCCGTTCGAGCGCGTCCGCGATCGCGGCCTCGTCGTCGCCCACGCTCTCGTGCAGCACGACCTCGATACCGCGCTCGCGAAGCCAGCGCGAGATCCAGCCCGCGTGGGTGTCGATGACCTCGCCGCGCAGCAGTTCGGAGCCCACCGTGATGATCGCCGCGTTTGCCATGGACGCCATCGTAGCGAGCCCGGAGAGCGGCCGCGAGCGCGCCGGCGCGTTGGCCCCTACCCCGTGGTTCGTCCCCGAGCGGAGCGACGCACCGCGCCACGCCGTGCAGGACCCCACGAGCCGCCCTGGCGCGCGTCCCGGGTTACTTACGAGAACTTCTCGATCGCCGAACGACGTGCCAGGGACCGAGAGAATCGGCAAGAAGGGGGAGAGAACAGCTCCGTCCCGTCTTCCCGGTTTCGAAGCGCCCGTCATCCGGAACCGCCGCCGTCGCCGTCGATTGGTGACGGCGGCGCCTCGAGGTGGTTGGCGCTACGCGCCCACCCTACCGAGGTGCGTGGCGAGGTGACACACCGATACCCCGAGGGCGCAACACACCGTTCGCTCCGTGCTTCGTAAACCGCACACCGGACCACTTCGACCATGGGAAGCTACCCAGGGACGACAACGAAGTCGTGGTAGCGAATACGCTTCTCGAGATCGTGAGAGACCAGGATTTCCGGGGTTCCTGGGTTCCTTATTGTCTTCTCAATCCTGGCGCCGCAACGGGGGATTGCAGCAGTGGTGGTGCTGATAAGGAACCCAGCAACCCATGAACCGTGCTCCTCGACAGCCGGGTGTGGGGGGACGGCAGGACGGCGCTGTCCGAGCCGGCCGCCCTGCGTAGCGCAGGCACCTGAGACCAGGCAGCATGTCTTGGCGCTACGCAGGTCCGATCGGCGGCGTGCATACCTTCTTTGCTATTCATGGTGCACTGCACCGAACCGACTTCAAAGGCCGGACGATGCGTCAGTGCGACACGCGGTTGCGGCCCGCCTTCTTGCCGCGGTACAGCCGCGCGTCGGCGGCCTCGATCAGTTCCGCCCCCGTGCGACCGTCCTCGCCCCAGGTGGCCACACCGCCGGAAATCGTCACGCGACCGAGCGGCTGGTTCTCGCCGTGCGGGTAGCTGCAGGCCTCGATCGCCTCGCGCACCGCCTCGGCGAACGCGTACGCGCCCTCCTTCGGCGTATCGGGCAGGATCACCACGAACTCCTCGCCACCGTAGCGCGCCGCGGTGTCGCCATCGCGTATGCGCTGCAGCACGATCTCGGCCGTGATCCGCAGCGCCTGGTCGCCGGCCTGGTGCCCGTTGCGATCGTTGAAGTGCTTGAAGTGGTCGATGTCGAACATGAACACGCTCAACGGGCGACCGGACTGCTCGGCGCGCGCCACCTGCGCCTCGAGTTCCTGGAACAGGTAGCGCTTGTTGTACAGCCCCGTGAGCGGGTCGGTGTCGGCGAGCCGCCGGATCTGCGAGACGAAGTCCGCGTTGGCGATGGCGATCGCACCGAGGTTGGCCGAGACCGCGAGCATGCGCTTGTAGATGCGCGACTCGGACGGCAGCCCCTCGGCGACGATGATCCCGAGCGGCTCCCGGTTGTGCACGATCGGCGCCGCGACGTCGATGCCGAACGGCAGCGGGGTGTCCTCGTAGCCGCGCACGTGCGACTCGCGGCGGAAGTCGCGCTCGTCCATGGGCAGACCACGCCGGAGGCAGAAGCCGAGCCGCCCCACGTGCACCGGCACCCGGAGTCCGAGCGGCAGCGTCTCCTCGGCATAGCCCTGCTGGCCCGAAAGCACGAGTTCCTCGCCGTTGCGCGCCATGTAGAAGACGAGCACCCGCTCCGGCGGCGGGATGCACAACCGGATCGTCATGTCGGCGAGCAGCGGCGCGATCTCGCGCCGGCTCATGGTCTCGGTGATCCGGCGCGTCAGGCCCGGCAGCAGGGTGAGCAGATTCGTGAGCTCGGTGTTGGTCTCCTGCAGCTCGTGCACGAGCTTGCGTCCCTTCCACGCGTCGAAGTCCGGCCCGTTCTGCCGGGCGGCGCGCGGTCCCTCGAGCTGTTCGGTCGGCGGCGCAGCCACGGCCGCCGGACGGACGAGCAGGTGCATGGCGTAGCCGAGCATGAACGCGCCCACGCCCGTTCCGGCAAGCAATGTCAGAAGATCCGGACTCACGACCATGTAGGCGGCTCCGCGGTGTCGATCGGTGTCACACGACGCGCCTGGCGGCACCATGCGGGATCATACGACCCCGCCTGCCCTCGCGCACCACGGGCACCACGCGCCGCACCACCGTGCCGCACCGGCGCTTCACACGCTGAAGCGGATCTCGAGGATGTCGCCGTCCTGCACGATGTAGTCCTTGCCCTCGAGGCGTGTCACGTTCGCCGCCTTCGCGGCCTTGAGTGAGCCCCCGGCCGCGATGAAGTCGTCGTAGGCGGTGACCTCGGCGCGGATGAAGCCGCGCTGCAGATCCGAGTGGATCGCGCCGGCGGCCACCGGGGCGGGGGTGCCCGCCGGAATCGTCCAGGCGCGTACCTCGTCGGGCCCCACGGTGAAGAACGAGATCAGGCCGAGCAGGCGATAGGCCGCACGGATCAGCCGCGGGCGGGCCGGCTCCTCGATTCCGAATCCTTCCCGCATGTCCGCCTGGTCCTCGGGCGGCAGCACCGCGAGTTCGGCCTCGAGGCTTCCGCACACGGTGACGACCGCCTCGGGTTCGGTGTCGGGATACGGCAGCGCCTGCTCGTCCACGTTGTGGATCACGAGCCGCGGCTTGAGCGTGTGGAAGCCGTAGGGCCGCAGCGCAAGGCGCTCCTCGTCGTCGAGCGCGAGTTCGCGCAGCGGCCGCTGCTCGCCGAGCGCGGCGGCGAGCCGCCGCATGCGCGCAAGCTCCTTCTCGTCCTGCTCCCGATGCGGGGTGGGCTTGACGACCGCCTTCTCGAGCCGCTCGATACGCTTCTCGACGATCCCGAGATCGAGCAGCGTCCACTCGAGATCGAGTTCCTCGAGCGCCTCGGCCGGATCGAGCCCCGCGTACAGGGGAAGCACGACGAGGAACGCGTCGGCGGTGCGCTCCTCGCCCTCGCGCGCCGCGGCACTCACCGCCGCCCCGAAGTCGACCGCCTGGAACATGGCGGGCTTGAACGACCGCGGCTCGAAGATCTCGCGCAGGCGCTCGAGCCGGGGATCGGGCACGCTGACCATCTTGGAGACGGTGCGTCCCGCGAGTGCGTCGGGACCGGGCTGCTGGCCGGTCAACACCGTGAAGAGCGTGGTCTTGCCCGCCTGCGGCGGACCGACGATACCGAGCTTCATGATCTGTCCTCGCTGTGCCGGGCCCGCCGCGCCTCGAGCAGCCGTACCGCGACGTAGCCGATCTCGTAGAGTGCCAGCATCGGAAGGGCGGCGATCGTGAGCGTGACCGGATCGCCGGTGGGCGTGATCACCGCGGCAATGATGAACGCCACGAGCACGAAGTAGCGCCGCCAGCCCGCGAGCCGCGCGCTGTCGACCATGCCCACGATCCACGCGAACACGATCACGAGCGGCAACTCGAACATGATCCCCACCCCGACGTCGAGCCAGAAGATCAGCTCGAGATAGCTGTCCATGGTGATGCCGGCCTGGAATAGCTCGGGCGAACCGTAGCCGAGCAGGTACTGGAGCGTGATGGGCAGCAGCACCGTCCAGCCGAACGCCACCCCCGCGACGAACAGCACTAACGAGGCGGGCGCGAACACCTGCACCCAGAACCGCTCGTGCGGCTCGAGCCCCTCGGAGACGAAGCGCCAGATCTCGTACAGGAAGTACGGAAAGGCGACGATCACCGCGGCGAGCAGCGCCACCTTGAAGTAGCCGAGGAAGGCGTCC
>RFJN01000061.1 GCA_003694875.1 Planctomycetota bacterium
CGGGGACCGTCACCTCGGCGAGCTGGAAGGTGCCGAGCACCGAGACGTTGTAGGTGGGGTCGACCTGGCCGTTGACGGTCCAGTTGAGGTGCAGCCGGAGCGTGTTGTCGGCGAAGTTGGTGATGGGAATCGCGGGCAGCGGGCCGCCGGTGGTGCTGTCCCAGACGGTGGCGTTGTTGTTTTTGATCGTGAGGCTGGAGGTGCCGACCGGCGGTGTGGGCAGCGTGAAGGGCGCAAAGTTGAGAAACCCGAGCAGCGCACCGGAGCCGCTGTTCGGGTTGGTGGGCCAGACGCGGAAGAAGGCGTAGGCGTCGATCTTGGTCTGGGTGACGGCGTTGCCGTCGATCAGCATCTGGGAGGTGTCGGCGCGCAGCTCGAAGTCGAACGCGATGGTGTCGGTGCCGGCGGGATCGCCGTAGTTGAGGGTCGAGGTGACCTTGGCCGCGAGACCGTCCTTGCCCGCGGGGGCGTTCGAGCTGAGGGTGGCGCCGACGAGGTTGCCGAAGGCGACGGGGCCGGTGGTGCTGTCGACGGCGGTGTTGGCGATCTCGGCGACCGAGCTGTAGCTGGTGCCGCTCCCGTTGCTCGGGGGGATGGGATCGCTCGTCGGGTTGGCCTGTTCGATCGCGATGCTGCCGCCGCCGCTGATCGAGATGTCGGTCTCGTTGTCGAAGTAGAAGTAGTTGGCGGGGTCGAAGACGTTGCCCTGATCGAACAGGGACGAGGCGTGGGCCGCAGGGGCGGCGACGAGGGCGGCGAGACCCAGGCACAGCGACAGGGGCATGGCGGAGCGAGGGGTGCGCATGGGCGAGGGGTCCTCCTCAACGGCTGAGCGTGTGTCGGGCCATGTTCGGTATGAACCGACCGGTTCTCTTGATGTATTTGTTGAAGGTTGGATTGTGTCTGCCCTATGGTGCGGTCGACCGTTCGATAAGTCAAGTTGTTCTCGCTCCCCGGTTTCCTGGGGGCTGTCCCGTCTCGCCTGGTGACGGACTGACGGACGGTTGTTGCGCGGCGAAAGAGGGGAATTCGACAGGCCAGTCAGGGGAGGCGGGAAGTGGCCCGCGCGCCACCGCGAGCGGCGGCTTTCCCGCTGCAGCAGTGGGCGGTGGCGGTTGTCGCGTCAGCGCCGCCGGCTACGTCGCTGCGCTCCGAAGCCGAGCGCTGCGCTGAGCAGCAGCGGTACGAGGTGGGTCGGTTCGGGGACGGAGGTGTTCGCGAGCGAAAGCGTCGACGCGAGAAAGACGCACGGGTTGCTGCTGCCCTCGGGGTTGGCATAGAGCAGATACAGATCGCTGCCGGAGCTCGCGATCGCCACCCCGGAACTGGTCGACGGGTCGATCGTCTGTGCGGGCAGCCAACCCCCGGCGCCAGAAGGATATGCAGTGTAGAGGGTTCCGGGGTTCGCTCCCGCGTTCACGTTCGCAAGGGCCAACTGGAAGGCACCCGCGCTGTCGAGCGCGAGCGCTGCTGCGTCCGGCTGCTGCAGTCCAGTCGGAGCGAACGAGTTGCCGAGCGCCGAGCGGAGCGAGGCGGTCACGCCGTCTGCCGAGCCGAGAACCTCGTAGAGCACGACCGCTTCGTTGGCAGGCGTGATCGAGAGATCGTGGAGGCGGGTCGTCGATCCCGTCACGGTGACGACGTCCTCGGTCGTGTTCGTCGCGGGGTTGTAGTATCGAACGGCGTACGGATAGCTCGGCCCGTTGTTGTTGAAGTTGTACGCGAGGTGGAGGCGATCGAGCGCGTCGTAGGCTGCCTCGATCTCGATGGGCGCGTTGGTCAGGCTGACGAAGGTGTCGTTCCAGCTGCCGGGGGCGCTGCGCGTGACGTAGCGATAGAAGCCGGTCGGTAGTGCGGAGCCCGGCGGATTGACGTCGAATCCGAACGCGATCAGCGGGTTGTCGTTGCTGTCGAGCGTGAGCGACAGGGTGCTGGCGTCGTAGGCACCGGCGGCGCTGAAGGCGGTCTCGGTCGCGCTCCAGCTGCGTGTCACCGGATCGTAGACCGTGTACGAGACGGTGTACGCGGTGGTGGCGGGATCCACGCTCGCGTAGGCGAGGTGAATCCGGCCGTCGGAGCCGAGAGCGGTCTCCATGAGAGGGGCAGCCGGGACCGCACTCTCGAGGCTCCAGGTGCGCGTGGCGGGATCGTAACGGTGCAGGCGCGCCTCGTTGCCGATCGCGTAGCTGGCGAAGATGGTGCCGTCGGCGGCGACGTGCACGTCCATGTTCTCACGCGTGGACAGACCGGTGTCGGTCGAGATCTGCGAGGTATGGAACGTCACCGCCGAGGCGAGCGGAGAGATCGCAGACCCGAACACAAGTGCCAGGGCGAGGTAGATCACGGTCCGTGGACAGGACCTTGTGGCTGTCTCCCGCGTTGCTGTGTCGTCCTCTGTCAGGTCCTCTTGCGGTGACGACGTGGTCGCCGAGGCAGGACGAACTCCTCTGTGGTCACTCCAGACGGCAACAGACGGCTACCCGACTATAGCGGAGTCCAGCCGGGGCGGACAAGTCGTGTGGTGCAGCGCGGCGGGCGGAGGCGGGGCCGGGATAGCGGGCCAGGGAGCGGAGTTGGCGAGGCGCTCCGCTTGCAGTGTTCGGTGTTGATGTTGGCGTGGTCGTGCGCGACCGGACACGAGGACGGGGGGGATGATGGGGCCGTTCGTGGTGGTCTGACGTGGGCAGCGAGCCCGCGGTGACGATCCGGCTCGGTCGGTGCGCGGACCGGCCCGGTGCCAGGCCGTCTCCGGTGCCTCGAGGCCGCTCCGGGCGAGCGGGGGCGCCGGTGGCGGCAGGTGTGTCTCACGGCCTCCGGGTCGAACCGGCCGACGTCCGCGAGACGGGAGGCGGTGGCAGCCGTAGCGTCCAGTCCCCGGTGACGTTCCAGAAGTAGGCGCGCTTTCGGGAGATCGGAGAGATCCGGCGCTGCGCCTCCTCGGTGAAGTACCGCCGCCACGCCGCGCCGATCGTTTCGCCGTGCGCGAGGGTCTCGTAGAAGCCGGTCGGCGCGTCGTAGAAGACCTTGGCGCGTCCGCAGATCGCGAGCGCACCACCGTAGAACAGCAGCGCGTCGGCCGCCTGCCCCTGCAGGTAGCGCCGATCGCGGTAATCGAAGCGCGTCGCTCCGGGGGGCGAGGTCACGTCGCAGCCGGTGTGCAGCCCGATCCAGCCCACCTTCGGGCTGCGGCCGAGCCCCCACAGGCTGTGCAGCAGGAAGAAATCGAGCCGTCGCAGGGGGCGGTTGCTCCACTGCCAGACCGGCGGCGGCCACCGGGCTCGCGTCCCGAGCGCCCGCAGCATCAGCGCCGCCGGGACACGGTGCAGGTTCGAGCCGCGGGGGTCGGTGTGTGCGCGGATATCCCGCACGACCGCCGGCGTCGCGAGCCAGCGGGCGAACGTGAGCGGCGTCGCGGCCCGGCCGCGGAAGGCGCGCGGCTGTTCGAGCGCGTGCCAGCGCGGGTGCGCGCGGCGCACCGCACGCCAGCCGTTGGGCAGGTCGGCGGCGATCGCTGCGGGGCGCCAGGCCTCGGCGGGGAACGCGCCGGTGCGATAGGCGTGATTGCGCGCGAAGTACGATCGCAGCAGCCGTCGTTCGAGCCGCGGATCGAAACGCCAGCGGGAGAGTCGCGCGAGAGCGGCGCCC
>RFJN01000062.1 GCA_003694875.1 Planctomycetota bacterium
CTTTGTCCGCCGCGTCGCCGCCGTGTGGACGCTCCCCGCGCGTCACCGACCTGTAGGTGTGCGCCCACGCACAGCGGCCGCCGCGCCCGCCACGACGATAGCCAACAGTCCGAGCACACGCGGCTCCGGCACCTCGACGCCGGCCGTCGCGGCGAGGTAGTGCGCCTGTACACGACTGGACGACAGCGCATGGCCATAGAACGCTGCCTCGTCGATCGCGCCGTTGAAGGAGTACCAGCCGCCGTTGCCTCCTTGCCACGCCGCGGTGTACCCCGTGCCGAACTGGGCGTATGTCATGCTGAGGCGGTCCAACGTACCGGAACTCGTCCCGACGACTGCTCCGTCGAGATACATGGTCTGCTGGCCGGCACCACTGACGGCGATCACCACGTGGTGCCAAACACCGTCGTTCACCGCTGCTGTGGTGATGATCTGCGGCAGGTTCCAGAACTTGCCGCGCAGCAACCCCGCTGTGTCGACATACAGCGCCGGCACGTACTCTCCCGGGATCGCGAAGGCTGGCGTGTTCTGGTACCCGAAGATCACCCCACCCGTCGTGGTCTGGAACCACGCCTCGACGGTGAACGAGCCCGTATTCCCGTAGCGGTACGGAAAGTTCGGGATCGCAACATAATCGTCGATACCGTCCAAGCCCGCGGCGGTGTCACCGGCCACCGCACCCGGTACGCCGAGGCTGGGGCCGTTCGTGTAGGTCCCGTTCTCCCCGTTGCCCGTCGCGTCCGAAGCGGTCGTTCCCGACGTCTCGCCCAGCCGCCACCACGCGTCGGGCGTGTCGGCGCTCACCTCCTGCACGTACGTCGCGGCCATGGCCAAGGGCGCGACGGCAACCACACACGCGGCGGCTGCACCCCAGCACCGGAACGTCCGTGGGCCCATCGTCTCTCCTCTCGCTGTGCCCGGTCAGGGCGTATTCCTGAGCCCACCCGAGGCGGCCCCTGCGGGGGCGAACACCCGTACGGGCTCGCGGTTCGAAGACAAACCGGCACCCGAGTCTAGGATGGGGATCAGGACGCGTCGACACGAAGCTTCCAGTCTTACCGATCGATATGCGCGCCCTGCTCGATCCAGGCGCCGATCAGCGCGCGCTCCTCGTCGGTCATGCCGGTCTTGTTGCCGAAGGGCATGGTGCGGGTCTGCACCGCCCGGACGAGGATCCGCGGCGCGCGCGCGGCGATCTGCTCGGGCGTGTCGAACATCACCCCCGCCTGCGCCTGGCGGAACACGTCGTCGGTCGGCTGCCGCGAGTGGCACGGCAGACACCGCCGCCCGATGATCGACTGCACCTCGGCGAACGACACCGTGCGCGTCACCGCGGGCAGCCCCGCACGAGCGACCGGGTGCGGGCGCGTCACGTACGCGAGCGCCGCCATGGCGAGCGCCGCCACCGGCAGCACCCACGCCGCGTGCCGCCGCATGTGCCGCACGTTGAAGTAGTGCCGCACCCCCATGCCGACCGCCGTCAGCCCCGCGAGCACCGCCCAGTTCTCCGGGCTGCCGTAGGTGCTCGGGAAGTGGTTGCTGATCATCACGAACAGCACCGGCAGCGTCATGTAGTTGTTGTGCCGCGAGCGCTGCGCCCCCGCCCGTCCCTTCGCCGGATCGGGCGGGCGGCCCGCCCGCGCCGCCTCCACCATGGCGCGCTGGCCGGGAATGATCACGAAGAAGACGTTGGCGGCCATGCAGGTGCCGAGCATCGCCCCCACGTGCATGTAGGCCGCGCGCCCGCTGAGCACGTGCGTGAGACCGTAGGCGAGCGCTGCCACGAGCACGTAGCCCGTGATCGCGAACGCCACCCCGTGCTCGACCAGACGCGTCCGACACAGCCGGTCGTAGACGATCCAGCCGAGCAGCAGCGTCCCGAGCCCGATCCCGATCGCGGTGCCGCTCGAGATGTCGGCCACCGCGGGGTCGATCATGATGGCGCGCGCGTTGTGGTAGTACACGATCCCGAGCAGCAGGAAGCCCGTGATCCAGGTGAAGTACGCCTCCCACTTGAACCAGTGCAGCCGCTCGGGGATCCGCTTCGGCGCCACCTTGTACTTCTCGAGGTAGTAGAAGCCGCCGCCGTGCACCGCCCACAGCTCTCCGGCGATCTCGTCGCGCACCTTCGCCTCGCGATCGAGCCGGTTCTCGAGCCAGTTGAAGTAGAAGCTCGCGCCGATCCACGCCACCCCCACGGTGAAGTGGATCCAGCGGACGGTGAGGTTGAGCCATTCGGCGACGTGTGGCGGCATGCCCCCTCCCTCGATCGCTCGACTCGACGAGGCGCAACCGTATCGCGTCGATCCGCCCCGGGCAAGACGCCACCCTTGCGCCACGCCGCGGCTGCGCTACCCTTCGCCCCGAACGCTGCAGGGGAGCCCGTCCATGCTGATCGACACCCACGCCCACGTGAGCGATCCCAAGTTCAACCCCGACCGCGACGAGGTGCTCGCGCGCGCCGAGGCGGCCGGCATCGGGGCGATCGTGGACGTGGGCACGTGTCTGCGCACCTCGCGCCGCGCGCTGCGGCTCGCCGCGGCCCACCCGCGCGTGTGGGCCGTGGTGGGTCTGCACCCCTACGAGGGCGACGACTGGAACGAGCAGACGATCGAGCAGCTCGAACGGCTCGCCCGCGAGCCACGGGTGGTGGCGCTCGGCGAGATGGGGTTCGACTTCTACCGCGACCGTGCGAGCGAGGCCGGCCAGCGGGCGCTCTTTCGCGCCCAGCTCGAGCTCGCCGCACGCCTCGATCTGCCGGTGGTGCTGCACCTGCGTTCGGCGCGCGACGCCGAACGCGGCGGCACCGGCGACGCCTACGCCGCCGCACGCCGCGAACTCGCGCACTTCGGCGGCCGGATCCGCGGGATCGCGCACTGCTTCGGCTCCGATCGCGACGACGCGCTCGCCATGTGCGAGGCGGGGCTGCACGTGAGCTTCGCCGGCAACGTCACCTACCCGCGCAACGAGCCGCTGCGCGAGGCGGCGCGGGCGGTGCCGCTCGAGCGGCTGCTCGTCGAGACCGACTGCCCCTACCTCGCGCCCCAGCCGGTGCGCGGCAAGCGCAACGAGCCCGCCCACGTGGCGCACACCGCCCGCGCGATCGCCGAGGCGCGGGGGCTCGCGTTCGCGTCGCTCGCGCGTGCGAGCACCGCCAACGCCTGCGCGCTGTTCGGCTTCGAGCCGCCGGCGCTCGCGCACGGTTGAGCGAGACCGCTGCCGCCGCGCGCAGACGGGGGGACACCCACGGCCACGCATGGTCCGTCGTCGTCGATCGGCTTGCTGCCCCGCCGCGGCTCACTCCGGATACACCTCGCCCGCACCGGCTCGCCCCAGAAACCGCAGTGCGCGTTCGAGCGTGCCGAAACACGGCACCCCCGCGGTGCGCACGGTCTCGAGATCGAGCTTCCGCGTCCACTCGAGTTGCTGGATCGTGGGCTTGTAGCTCTTGCCCGCTGGAAGCTGCCTCGACAACCACTCCTTCACACCGCGGCGGGCCTCCCAGCCGGCATTCCAGGGAGGGAGTCCCAGCCGGTCGAGACAGGGCAGGAACAGCACTTCGTACTCCGGATGCAGTAGCACGTAAGCGGTCGGGAACGGCAACGAGAGCGTGCGCAGCCGCCCGGCAAACGCCGGAGCGATCTCCCGCGGACAGCCATCGTCCTCGTCGCGAAGGATCAACAGGGCCGCCGCGTCCGTTCGGGTGCGCACCCACTCGGCCGCCTGCCGCACACCTCCGCGACCTCGCCGCCCACCCTCCCAGCGGTCGAGATTCTTCCACCGCAGCGGGTGCCGCCACGGCACCAGGAAACCGACGTCCCGCGACAGACGCGCTATGAGGTTGCCCGCGGCTTCGACCTCCCCGTGCCCCTCCACGAGCAGATAGGCCTTGTGCCGCTGTGGCCCGGCCACGCTACGCCTCGCTGTCACGAGAACCGCAACCGGACACACCCGCGCGATCCGCGCCGTCGTGCTCCCACGCGCCCGAACTCAGGAGGTCTCCGAGCTGGAACAGCCCCTGCCGCACCGCGTCGAGCTGCGCCGCGTCCACGGCACGCACCACCGTGGCTCCGTCTTGCCGCTGCACCGCGAGAACCGTGGCATGCTCGGGGGAAACGAGATCGAGCAACTCCGGGCTATGGGTCGTCACCAGCAGTTGCGAACGTTGCGCCGCCTCGCGCAGGAAATCGTACACGACCGGCAGCACCCCCGGGTGGACCGTGATTTCGGGCTCTTCGATCCCGAGCAGCGCCAGCGGCGGCTGCTGCAGAAGCGCGGTCAGAAGCCCTGCCACGCGAAGGGTTCCGTCCGACTGCGCCCCGGCGTCGAGCCAGCGCTCCCTCTTGCGAGCCCGGTCTTCGCTGCGGTGCAGGAACTCGACAACGAGATGGCTCGCGGCCATCCGCACCCGCACGTCGTCGATGTCGTTCGTCACCCGACGCAGCGCCGCAACGAGTTCCCTTCTCTCGTCGCCTCCCCGCTCGAGCAACTGCTTGAGGATCGACGCCCAGTTCTCGCCGTGCGCACGCATGGGGCGTCTCGCGTCAAACTTCTGCGGCACGCCGAGTCGGTCGGGGAAGATCGAGTAGACCGCCATGTCGGCACAGCCGTCGTACAGCGGTCGCAGGTGCTCGCTCCCCCCCAGCGCCGTCAATGCAAGCGACTGCGGGTCGATGCGCGGCGACAGTCCGAGCCCCCGGTCCGACCAGACGTCCTCTTCGCGTTCGAACGAGACCCACGCATGTCGTTCGCCCCGCCGTACCCCCCCTCGTTCCTTCTTCACGCGATAGTCGCGCTCGCTGTCGCTCGCGAGTTCGAAAGCGTACCAGCCTTGCCCGTCCTCCCAGCGCCACTGCAACTCGACCCGCACGTTGCGGGGTCGACCGCGGCTGTGCCGACGCACGGCCCCGATGCCATTGCGTACCGCAACCGCCTGCGGCAGACCCGAGACCACCGCGTCGCGCACGAACGCCACGACGTCGAGCACATTCGACTTGCCCGACGCGTTCGGCCCCACGAGAAACGTGAGCCGTCCCGGCATGATGGAGACGTCCGAGCCGAGACTTCGGAAGTTCGCGACCTTCAGCGCCTGCAGCACGTACACCTCTCCCTGTCCCACCGCGCCCCCTCGCTTCAGTGTACCCGTCCGTCGCGTGCCGACGAAGCAGGGACCCTACCGCGTACAGCGGTGCACGTCACGGCAGCGCATTCTGCTCTCGGCCCGGACGCACCTGCCCGGCGGTCTGCGCGAACACCGGCGCTGCCCTCTTGTCCGTCGTCACCCTCGCGCGCGCTCCGCCAGCGCCTGCTCGGCCTCGAGCAGCAGCGCACGCAGGTTGTCGAACGGCGTGCGGGACGCGATCTCGTCGCGGTCCCACCAGGCAAACGCGTCGTGTTCGGAACTCAGCCGCAGCTCGCCGGGCCGGCGCCAGCGTGCGAGGAAGTAGTCGACGCGCTTGGGCCGCGGGCGGCCGTGCTCGACGAC
>RFJN01000063.1 GCA_003694875.1 Planctomycetota bacterium
CTTCTGGCCCGCTCTCCCCTACGACTGGGCGGTCCGGAGGTTACGGTGATGGAACCACGGTCGCCCACAAGTTATCCACAGCCGCCAAGACGAGCATTCGCGGCGACACCCTGCGACAGACCGAGGTTTTCCCCAAGGAATCCCCACCGAGGCGCGCCCCCTGTGGAAAGCCCGCCTGAAACACCTCAACCAATGATATCGCAGCGAGTTACATTTTTCCTTGACACGGCGAAGCCGACTCGTTCCACAGGCGGATTCCCACAATGTCGGGGATTCCGACACGCCGCGCTCTTCGTCGCTGCGCCACGGGTTGTCCACAATGCCGCTGCCCCGTGGTGACCGTCCGGTGGCGGAGGGTGTGGCGGCGGCTGTGCGCGCCGGTTCGAGCCCGCTGCTCGAGGCGAGCAAGCTGCGCAAGGTCTACGGTCGTCGCACGGTCGTGCACGACGTGGCTCTGCGGGTAGAACGCGGCGAGATCGTCGGGCTTCTCGGGCGCAACGGGGCGGGCAAGACGACGACGTTCCGCATGACGATGGGACTCGTGCGACCGGACGGCGGCACGGTGCGGTTCGCCGGCCGCGACGTGACGCGGCTGCCGCTGTATCGGCGCGCGCGGCTCGGCATGGGGTATCTGTCGCAGGAGCCGGCGATCTTCCGCCAGCTCACCGTCGAGGACAACCTCCTCGCGATCCTCGAGCGGGTCGAGCGCTCGCGGAGCGAACGCGCCCGGCGGCTCGAGGAACTCATCGCACAGTTCGGTCTCGGTGCGGTGCGCCACAACCGTGCGCGTCGGCTCAGCGGCGGCGAGCGGCGTCGTCTCGAGATCGCGCGCACGCTCGTGACGCGCCCCTCGCTGATCCTGCTCGACGAGCCGTTCAGCGGGGTGGACCCGATCGCTGTGCAGGACATCCAGAAGATCGTGCTCGGGCTGCGCGAGCGCGGGATCGGCATCCTGTTGACCGATCACAACGTCCGTGAGACGCTGCGGATCACCGACCGCGCCTACATCATGCTCGACGGCCGGATCCTCGTGAGCGGCACCCCGCAGCAGGTGGTGGCCGATCCCACGGCGCGTCGGGTCTATCTCGGGGAGGAGTTCGAACTGTGAAGACCGGCGTCTCCAGCCCACCACCGATCGGGGTCGCCATCGCGGCGTGGGTGCTTCCGGGCGCGGGCCACTGGTGGCTCGGCCAGCGGGCTCGGGCGGCGAGCTTCGGGCTGCCGCTGATTGCGCTGTTCGTGATCGCGCTCGTGATCAGCCGCGGCTACGCGGTCTCGCGCACCGAGCACCCGCTCGCGTTCTGGCTCCAGCTTCCGGCCGGAGCGTCCGCGTTCGTCGGGCTGGCGCTCGAACCCCCGACCGACGGACCCGCTCCGTCCGCGTCGGGTCCGGCCGCGCCGTGGCAGCGGCGACTTCTCGCCGGCAGCGAGGCGGCGGTGCACGCTCCCGTCGTGCCGCCCGACGACGTCGTGGCGGTGATGGACCTCGCGCTCACCTACAGCATGGCCGCGGGGCTGCTCAACCTGCTCGTGATCCACGACGCGTGGGAGCGGGCGCAGCGTCGCACGGGGGCAGCGGCATGGCGCTAGCGGGCTGGATCCTGTCGTTCCTGTTTCTCGCCGCGGTGGCGAGCTGGGTGTGCACGGCGGTGCGCGAGGACGACGACACCGAGGCGCTCGAGCGTGCACGCGGCTTCTTCACCATGATCCTCGTCGGGACCACACTGTTTTCGGCCGCGGTGTGGGCGATCGAGTGGCTGACGTGAGCATGGCTGTCGCCGCCTGCGGGCGGCGGAGTTCCGAGGCGGTGGTGTGGCGGTCGTTGCGCTGATCGAGACGGCGGAGGACCTGCGCGCGATCGTGCCGTGGGCGCGCCGGCTCGCGCGTGCACGCTCGCTGCCGCTCGCGATCTGCGCCCCGCTGCTCGAGCCCGGGCGCACGAACACCGAGATCGACGCCGATCCCGAAGCGTTTCCGGCCGAACTGCGGGCGGCGCTCGAAACGCCGCCGGACGAGAGCGATCCGCCGACAGAGTGTCTCGTCGCGCGCGGCGGCACGCTCCTCGAGGCTGCGCTCGCCGCGATCGCGGCCGGGCATGCCCAACTCGCCGTGGTCGCGCACCACCGGGCGGGTCCCAAGCGAGGCCCGCAGGCCGAGTTCGGCGCGGCGCTTCTCGAGCGCGCACCCTGCGACACCCTGCTGCTGCGCGCCGGGCCGGAGGATCCGGCGCGCCCGCCGCGTCGCGTCCTGATTCCGGTCGCCGGCGGACCGCACGCCGAGGCCGCGCTGGGCTGGTTCTCCGACGTGGCGCGGACCTCCGACATACGCCTGACCGCCCTGTACGTGCAGGCCGAGCACGTGGAGGAGGCGGAGGCGGTCGGGCGCGCGCACCTCGAGCAGGCGCTGCGCCACGCCGGGCTGCCCCTCGAGGCGCCGTGGATCGAGCCACGGGTGGTGGTATCGGACGAGGTCGAGCAAGCGATCGTGCGCGTGGCCGCCGACGGCCACGATCTGCTCGTGGTGGGCGCCTCGAACCGCGGCCGGGTACGTTCGTGGCTGTTCGGCACGGTCCCGCAGCGGTTGCTCTCGGGCCCGGGTGCCCTCGCGATCGGCGCCATGCGCGCGGCCGCTCCGCTCGAGTGGCGCATGCGCCAGTGGCTGCGGGCCGCGATTGCGCGTCGCGTTCCCCAGCTCGGCCGCGAGGAGCGGGTGGCGCTGTACGAGCGGCTGCAGGCGGGCTCGGAGCCCGGCTTCGACTTCTACGCCATGACGGCGCTGTCCACCGCGATCGCCGCGCTCGGTCTGATCCAGGACGCCACCGCCGTGGTGATCGGCGCCATGCTCGTCGCCCCCCTCATGACGCCCATGCTGGGCGCGGGCCTGGCGTTGATCCAGGGCAACGTGGTTCTGGTGCGCTCGGCGGCACGCTCGATCGGCAACGGGTTTCTCCTGGCCCTGGCAGTGGGGCTCGTGTTCGGGCCGCTCGCCCCGCTCGGCGAGCCGACCGCGGAGCTTCTCGCCCGCGGCTCGCCGAACCTGTTCGATCTGCTCGTGGCGTTGCTGTCGGGCGTCGCGGCCGCCTATGCCTATGGTCGGCCGAATCTGATGGGGGCGCTCGCGGGGGTCGCGATCGCCGCCGCACTCGTGCCGCCGATCGCGACGGCGGGGATCACGCTCGCCCGCGGGGAGCCGGCGATCGCACGCGGGGCGACGCTGCTGTTCGCGACGAACCTCGTGGCGATCGTGCTCGGCGCGGCGGCCGCCTTCTGGGCGCTGGGGGTGCGCGCCTCGAGCTCGCCGGGGCGAAGGCGGCTGTGGGTGCGTCGGACGCTGCTGGGGCTGATCCTGGCCGCGCTCGTGCTCTCCTTCCCGCTCGCCTCGAGCCTGCTCGGTCCGCTGCTGCACCGCGACGAACCGCTGTTGCGGGCGGTCCGGGAGACACTCGCCGCCACCGCACCGGGAGCGCACCTCGAGGCGCTCGAGCGGTCGCGCAAGCGAGACGGCGCGCATGTCACGCTACGGC
>RFJN01000432.1 GCA_003694875.1 Planctomycetota bacterium
AAGGCGATCGACCACGAGACCGAAGGCGGCCACCCCGAGATCGGCGCCGACGTGGCGCGCCGCTACCAGGAGCCGAAGGAGGTCGTCAACGCGATCGCCTCGCACCACGACGACGTCCCGCAGCAGAGCCTGTACGCCTACGTCGTCATGGCCGCCGACGCCGTCTCCGGCGCGCGGCCCGGCGCGCGCGGCGAGTCGCTCGAACGCTACATCAAGCGGCTCGAGCGGCTCGAGGAGGTCGCGCGCAACTTCCCCGGCGTGCGGCAGGTCTACGCGATCCAGGCCGGGCGCGAGGTGCGTGTGATCGTCAACTCCTCCAAGGTCAACGACCGGCAGGCGGCCAAGCTCGCGCGCGATATCGCCCGCCAGATCGAGAAGGAGCTCACCTACCCGGGCGAGATCAAGGTGACGCTGCTGCGCGAGACGCGCGTGGTCG
Organism: Planctomycetota bacterium; assembly: GCA_003694875.1. GTDB lineage: Bacteria > Planctomycetota > J058 > J103 > J103 > J103. The sequence goes on from RFJN01000432.1 coordinate 437, forward strand.
AGTACGCGAAGTAGCGCATGCACCGGCGCCGGGCGCTCGTCGGACTGCTGTGGGGGTGCGCGCTGCTGCTCGCCCTCGGCAGCCGCGGGATCCAGCTCGGACAGCCGTTCGGCTACGGCTTCGACGGCTGGCTCGGCGCCATGCACGGCAACGCCGCGCGCCACTTCGCCCGCGAGGGCTTCGTGCGCCTGCGCTTCGCCCCCTACCTCGAGCCCGGCCCCGTCGACCCCGCGCGCGACCGGCCGCACCTGCACCACCCCCCGACGGTGCTGTGGATCGCGGGGCTGAGCGTGCGCGCGGCCGGTGTCCGCGAGCCGGTGCTGCGGCTCGCCCCCTCGCTCGCCACCCTCGCCGCGCTCGGGCTGTGCGGCGCGCTCGCGGCCGCCCACGCGGGAGCGCTCGCCGGCGCGCTCGCCGCGCTCGTGTTCGCGTGCCTGCCCATGATGATCATCTTCGGGGGGATCGTGAACTACGAGCCGTGGGTGCTCGCCGCCTCGCTCGCCTGCTGGTTCGCCTGGCGACGCTACGACCGCGCGCCGGGCCCGCGGGCACTCGCGCTGCTCGCGGCCGCCTTCGCGCTCGCGGTCGCGCTCGACTGGTTCGGCGCCTACGTCGGCGTGGCGATCGGGCTCGACGCGCTGCTGCGTTCGCGCGAGCGCCGACGCACCGCCGCGGTGCTCGCGCTCGCGCTCGCCGGTCTCGCCGTCGTCGCGGCGGTGCTCGCCTGGTTCGCCTGGGTGCGCGAGGACAGCCTGGCGTCGCTGTGGGCGTGGGCGCAGCACCGCACCGGAAGCGCGACCTCGGACGTTGGCGCGGGCCACTTCGGGCTGCGGCAGTGGTTCGCCCGCCACGTCCTGTACCTGCGCACCCTCTACGGCCCCGGCGGCTGGGCGGTGCTGGCGGCGCTCGGGGGGCTGCTCGCGACCGCGCGTGCGCTTCCAGCAGCCGCCCGTACCGCCGCCCTGTGGTGGATCCCGGGCCTGCTCGCCGCCGCCGTCTTTCCGCAGGCCGCCTACCAGCACGGCTTCCTCACCTTCCCGCTCGTGGTGCCGATCGCGCTCGGGATCGCGTTCGGCTCCGTCACGCTCGGACGCGCCCTCGCCGCGCGCGCGCGCCTCGCACCGCTGCTCGTCGCGCTGCCGCTCGCGATCGGGCTCGGGACGAGTGCGCTCAGCGGGTTCGCCGCCCTCGAGGGGCTGCCGGTGGCGAGCGGGCGGGTGCACATCGCGGGCCTGCCGCTGCCGGCGAGCTGGCACATCCCGCCCGCCGGCATCCCGACCCCGGCGCTCGCGGTGCTCGGGCGCGAACTCGCCGCCCGCACCCCGCCCGAGGCGCGGATCGCGGTGCCCGACCTCGATCTCAACCGCTGGGTGCCGGTGGGCTTCTATGCCGACCGGCGGCTCGTGTACGGCTGCGACAGCCCCGCGCGCGTGCGCGCGAGCGGGGCGGGCTGGCTCGCGATTCCGCGCGCCGAGATCGGACGCTGGGCGCCGGTGATCGAGCCGCTGCAGCGCGCGGGGGCGCGGGTGCGACTCACCCCGCACCTCGCGGTCTGGAAGCTGGCCTCGCCGTGAGGCGTGTCGGTACAATGATCGGTTCGTGCGTCGGGGCGGCCGGGAGGTGTCGTGGAACTTCGGATCCTGCTGATCGGTGACATCGTCGGAAAGCCGGGGCTGCGGATTGTCGAGCGGGCGGTGCCGGTGCTGCGCGAGCGGCACGCGCTCGATCTCGTCGTCGCCAACGCCGAGAACGTGGCCGACGGCTCCGGCATCACGCCGAAGCTCGGGCAGGCGCTGCTCGAGGCGGGGGTCGATCTGCTCACCCTCGGCGACCACGCCTTCGCGCGCCGCGAGGGACACCGCTTCATCGCCGAGTGCCGCCGCATCGTGCGGCCGGCCAACTACCCCGAGGCGGCGGTGGGCCGGGGCTGGCTCGTGCACGACACCGAGAGCGGTTTCCCCGTGGGGCTCGTGCAGGTGCAGGGGCGGGTGTTCATGGCCCGGCAGGCCGACTGCCCCTTCGCCGCGGTCGATCGCGCGATCGCCGCGCTCTCGGCGCGCACGCCGGTGATCCTGTGCGACGTGCACGCCGAGGCGACGAGCGAGAAGATCGCGCTCGGCTGGCACCTCGACGGGCGCGTCTCGGTGCTGTTCGGCACCCACACCCACGTGCCGACCGCGGACGCGCGGCTGCTGCCGCAGGGCACCGCCTACATCACCGACCTCGGCATGACCGGCCCCTACGCGTCGGTGCTCGGCCGCGCGGTCGAGCCCGTGCTGCGGCACTTCCGCACCGGCATGCCGAGCCCGTTCAAGGTCGCCACCCGCGACGTGCGGCTCGCCGGGGCGCTCGTGCGCGTGGACGCCCGCAGCGGTCGCGCGCACGCGATCGAGCGGCTCGAGCTGCGCGACGAGGAGTGCGCGCCATGAGCGAGCGGCCGGCGGCGGCGCCGGGCGAGAGCCCCGAGCACCCGATCGGGATCTGGGAGATCAACCACGTCGTGCGCACCCTGCTCGAGCACGACCTGCCGCCGGTCTGGCTCGTGGGCGAGATCTCCAACCTCTCGCGCCCGCGCTCGGGCCACCTCTACTTCACCCTCAAGGACGAGCGCGCGCAGCTGCGCGCCGTCATGTGGCGCTCGAGCGCCGCGCGGCTCACGATCGAGCCCGCCGACGGCCTCGAGGTGCTGTGCCATGGACGGCTCACCGTCTACGAGCCGCGCGGCAGCTACCAGTACATCGTGCAGCACATGCGGCCGCGCGGACTCGGCCGGCAGGAGCTCGCGCTCGCCGCGCTGCGGCGCAAGCTCGCCCGCGAGGGGCTGTTCGCGCCCGAGCGCAAGCGCGCGCTGCCGCGCTTCCCCTTCACGATCGCGGTGATCGCCTCGGGCAGCGGCGCGGTGATCCACGACATCCGACAGGTCGTGGCCCGCCGCTGGCCGCACGTGCGACTGCTTCTGTGTCCGGTGCGCGTGCAGGGCGAGGGGGCGGCCGCCGAGATGGTGGCCGCGCTCGGGCGCGTGGCGCGCTGCGGCGCGGTGGACGCGGTGATCCTCGCCCGCGGCGGCGGCTCGCGCGAGGACCTCGCCGCCTTCAATGACGAGGCGCTCGCGCGTGCGATCGCCGCGAGCCCCGTGCCGGTGGTCTCGAGCGTGGGGCATGCGATCGACGTCACGATCGCCGACCTCGTCGCCGACCGCCGTGCGCAGACCCCCACCGAGGCGGCCGAGCTGCTCACCCCCGAGCGCGAGGAGGTGCTCGCCACCCTCGAGGACGCCCGGCGGCGCGCCCGCCGGGCGCTGCGGGACACGATCGCGCGCGCGCGCGAACGTCTCGAGCTGCTCGCGCGCGGCCACGGCTTCGCGGCGGTGCGCGAGCGGATCCACCGCGAGGCCGAGCGGCTCGATCAGCTCGAGGCGCGGCTCGTGCGCGCCGGTCGTGCACGGATCGACGCGCAGCGGCAGCGGCTCGCCGCGCTCGCCTCCCGGCTCGAGGGGCTGAGCCCGCTCGGCGTCCTCGCGCGCGGCTACAGTGTGACCACGCGCTGCGGCGCGCTGCAGCCGCTCACCGACGCGGCGCAGCTCGCGCCGGGCGACCGCATCGAGACGAGGCTCGCGAGGGGCCGGGTGATCAGCGAGGTGATCGAGACATGTCCGTCGTAGAACCCGAGGGCGCGGCCGAACAGGCGCGGGTGGACGCCGCCGACTTCGAGCACGCCTACGACCGGCTCGAGCAGATCGTGCGGCGGCTCGAGAGTGGCGGGCTCAAGCTGTCCGAGGCGCTCGAGGCGTACGCCGAGGCGGTCGCGCTGCTCGGTCGCTGCCGGGCGATCCTCGAGCACGCCGAGCAGCGCATCGAGCTGCTGCTCGAGGACGAGCAGGGACGGCTCGTGTCGCAGCCGGTCGAGGGCGAGACGTTGCAGCGCAGCGCGCGCGGCCAGGTCGTGGTCGAGGCCGCGGCGCACGAGGACGCAGAGGAGGACGAGGCGTGAAGACGGTGCTCTCGCTCGAGGCGCGGCTGCGTCGGCTCGCCGAGCGCACGGAGGCGGCACTCGAGGCCGCACTTGGCGACGGCGCCGGCGAGCTGCCGCCCGAGCTCGCCGAGGCCATGCGGTACGCGGCGCTCGGGGGCGGCAAGCGCGTGCGACCCGCGCTCGCCATGCTGTGGTCCGAGGCGGTGTGCGGCGCGCTCGAGCCCGCGCTCCCGTTCGCCGTCGCGATCGAGTGCGTGCACGTCTACTCGCTCGTGCACGACGATCTGCCCGCCATGGACGACGATCCGCTGCGTCGCGGCAAGCCGAGCTGCCACGTGGCGTTCGGCGAGGCGCTCGCGATCCTCGCCGGGGACGCGCTGCTGACGTTCGCCTTCGAACACATCGCGACACGCTACCCCCGGCCCGAGACCGCGGCGGCGCTCGTGCGCACCCTCGCGCGCGCTGCCGGTCCCGCCGGCATGGTGGGGGGGCAGGTGCTCGATCTGCGCGGGGAGGGGCGCACCGCGCGCGCTCCGGAGCGCACCGAGGCGGCGCTCGAGGCGATCCACCGCGCCAAGACCGGGGCGCTGATCACCGCGGCGTGCGTGGGCGGGGTGATCGCGGCCGGAGGCGACGGGGCGCTGCAGGGCGCAGCCCGCCGCTACGGCGAGGCGCTCGGGCTGCTGTTCCAGGTCACCGACGACATCATCGACTGCACCTCGAGCACCGAGGAACTCGGCAAGACCGCCGGCAAGGACGCCGGCAGCGGCAAGCTGACCTACCCGGCGCTGCTCGGCATCGAGGGGGCGCGCGAGCGGGCGCACGCGCTCGCGCGCGAGGCGACCGGCGCGCTCGAGCCCCTCGAGCCCGGTCCGGCGCGCGAGCAGCTCGCCGCCATGGTGGCGCGGATTCGCGACCGCAGCCGCTGAGGCGGCCCGAGGCGGGGAAGGGAGCAGCCGGTGTCGTGGCTCCGACCGCTCGCGTTCTGGGCGCTCGTTCCCCTGCTGCCGTTGCTGTGGTGGGCGCTGTGGCGCATGCGCCGACCGGCGCACTGGATCTGGCCCTCGCTGCTGTTGTGGGAGCGTGTCGCCGCGCAGCACCCGGAACTGCTGCGCGCCGCGCGCACCGAGCGTTCGCCGTGGGAGGCGTGGGTGTGGTCGCACCTCGCGGTGGCTGCCCTCGCCGTGGCGGCCGCCGGCCCCGCGCTGCCCGGTCCCGCGCGGCTGCGCGCCGGGCTCGTGCTCGACCACAGCCCGAGCACCGCCGCGCACGCGCGCGAGGGCGGCACGCGCCGGCAGCGGATCGACGCGCTCGCCGCACGGCTCGCCGCGCTGCTCGCACCGCAGGATCGGCTCGAACGCCTCGTCGTGACGGCCTCCGGCGACGCGGCGCTGCGTGACGGCGCGCTCGCGCTGCGCGCGCGCGGCTGCGATCCGGTCGTCTCGATCGCCGACCACACGCTTGCGCGTCCCTGGCGTGCGCCACCGCGCTGGCTCGCGCTCGTGGCCGCCTCGCCCGCGGGTGCGAACGCGGCGCTGCTCGGGGCGGGGCTGCGGCAGACCGAGGGGGGCGCGTGGCTGCTTGTGCGCGTGGCCGGTGCCGGTACCGGGATCGCCGCGCTCGCGTGCGAGGTGCGCGCCGGGGAGCGCACGCTGCTGCAGCGCCGCCTGCCGGCCGCACCGGTGGCGCGTCCGCACGTGCTGCTCGCCCCGCTCGGCGTCTCGGTGACCGCCGCGCTCACGGTGCGCGTCCGCCCCCTCGGTGCCGACGGGCAACCGATCGCCGACGCGCTCGCCGCCGACGACGCGCTCGTGCTGTGGCCGGGCTCGGCGGGGCCCGCGGTCCACGTGCGCGGCGGGCCGGCAGCACTTGCGCCGCCGGTGCGCGCGGCGTTCGAGGCGCTCGGGGTGCGCTGGGTGGCGCGGGGCGAGGAGGCCGAGCTCGAGGCGCGGATCGGCGACGGCCCCCGCGG
>RFJN01000064.1 GCA_003694875.1 Planctomycetota bacterium
CGTCGCCGAAGGGCGCGCCGTGGCGCAGCACGATCGCCTCGATCCGTTCGAGCGCCTCGGCCCCGACGCGGCTGTCGTGGTGCACCGCGCCGATCGCACGCGCGGTGGCCGCGGCCGCGGCGCGCTCGTCCCAGCCCGGCTCATCGAAGCCGAGCGTGAACGTCTCGAGCCGCCCGAGCGCCCGACGCGCGAGCGCGCACACGAGCGCCGAGTCGATCCCGCCCGACAGGAAGCCACCGAGCGGCACGTCGCTCTCGAGTCGCGCCCGCACCGCGCGCTCGACCGCGCGCCGCAGCCGCACGAGCACCGATCGGGGCCGGCTTGCGGCGCGCTCGGCCGGATCGGCCCCCGGTCCCGACTCCCCGAACGGCGCCGGCGCGAACCGCCCGAAGACGAGCCGCCGCTGCACCCGCAACCGCCCCGCCTCGAGAAGCCGCACCTCGCCCGGGCGCAGCGACTCGACCCCGCGCAGCAGGGTGTGGGGGGCCGGCACGAACCCGAGCGCGCGCTGCAGCGGCACCCACGCGCGGCACAGCGTGCGGTCGAGCGCGAGGCCCGCGGCGTGCGCGGCCGCGACGATCGCCGCGATCTCGCTCGCGAACACGAACCCGCCCGGCGGCTGGGCCACGAACAGCGGCTTCTCACCCGCCGGATCGCGCGCGAGCACGAGGCGGCCCCGGCGACGATCGAGCACCGCGAAGGCGTACATGCCCTCGAACCAGGCGACGCACGCCGGCCCCGCCTCCTCGTACGCGCGCAGCACGACCTCGGCGTCGCAGCGGCTTCGAAACCGGTGCCCCCTGCGCTCGAGCCCGGAGCGCAGGCTGCGGTGGTTGTAGATCTCGCCGTTGAACAGCAGCAGGATCCGTCCGTCGTCGCTCGCAAGCGGCCCCTGCGCGACCGGACGCGGATCGATCACCGCGAGCCGGGTGTGGGCGCACGCGACCCTCGCCTCGGCGCCCCCGGGCGCGAGCCCGCGCGCCCGGCCCACGTACGTGCCCTCGCCGTCCGGCCCCCGGTGCCGCAGCCAGCGCACGAGGGTGCGCGCCACGGACGCGTCCGCCCGCGTGTCGGCGCGCCAGCACACCACCCCGCCGATTCCGCACATGCGCGCCATGGTAGCGCGCGGCGGGATCAGCGCCGGGGACGTCGCACGAGCGCGCGCAGCCGCCCGAGCTCGCCCGGCTCGATCCCGCCCACCGCCCGGAGCGCGACCGCGTAGAACACCACGCCGGCCAGCACCAGCGCGACGAGCCGCGCCAGCCCGCCGCCGCCGGGCGTGTCGGGGCGCAGCGCCCACACGCCCGCGCCCATGAGCACCGAGGCGAGTGCGGTGCGCGCGATCGCACGCGCGTGCGCGCGTCGGCTCACCCCGACCCGGCGTCCGAGCACCACCGCGTATGCGACAAGCAGCGGGGTGAAGCTCAGCGCGAGCGACACGATCGCCCCCACCGCCCCCCAGCGGGGAATGAGCAGCGCGTTGCAGCCGAGATCGAGCAGCGCCGCGGCGACGAACGCCGCCGCGCGCGCGCGCGCGAGCCCCGCGTAGTCGAGAAGCTGCCCGAGCAGCGTCGCGTAGGCGAGCAGCGGCAGCACGAAGGCGTACGCGCGCACGAGCGGCGCGGCCGGGTCGTAGGCGGGGCCGAACACGACCCGCACCGCGTCGGGCGCGATCGCGGCGAGGCCGGCGGCCGCCGGCAGGTAGAACAGCGTGAGCGCGCGCACCGACCGATGCAGCAGCCGCGCGAGCAGCCCCTGGCGCTGCGGGTCGCCGAGGGCAGCGAAGTACGGCGCCACCACGGTGGCGAGCGAGACCGCGGGCAGCATGAGCCGCTCGCCCACGAGCGAGGGGATCGCGTACAGACCGGTCGCCCGCTCGCCGAGGTAGAACTGCACGAGCGCTATGTCCATGCGGAAGATCACGATGTAGGCGAGCTGCACCCAGACGAGATTGCGCGCGAAGCGCACGATCTCGACAAGCGGCCGGCGCGCCACCGGCCGGGGCTCTCCCGCCGGTGGCGCAGCGGCCGCCCGGCCCACGATCCGCACGAGCAGCCACCACGCCACCGCAGCGGCGGCCGCCGCCCCGAGCGCGCGCCCCGCCACCGTGGCGCTCGCCCCGGTGCCGACGGCGCCGAACGCGCCGCCGAGCAGTTGCGCGAGACGCGGGCCCGCCCGCCAGGGAAGCTGTCCGAGCACGAGCGCCACGAGCAGCAGCGACAGCAGCGGAGAGCCCACCCCGGCGGTGAGCTGCGCGAGCGCCTGCAGCCGCGGGCGGTGCAGCCCCTGCAGCGCGCGAAAGCCGAAGGTGGCGGCGTTGTCGAACACGAGCTGCGCGGCGGCGAGCACGAGCACCGGCACGAGCGCGGCGTCCGCGTGCAGCGCCTCGGCGATCCGCCCCGCTCCGAGCGCGAGCGCCGCCCCGACCCCGAGCGTGAGCGTGCCCTTGGCGAGCGCCCCGGTGCGCAGGACGCGCGGGATCGCGCTCGGCCGCCCGTAGTACGCCACCGCGAGCAGCCGAGAGACCGAGACGTTGAGGCTTAGGTCGGCGAGCAGCATGCCGAGGGCGAGCACGCTGGTGGCGGCCGCGAGCAGCCCGTTGCCCTCGGGCCCGAGCCAGCGGGCGATCAGGATCTGCGCGCACAGCGCCGCAAGGGCGGAGGCGAGCCGCGCCCCGAGGACGCTGCCCACCCCGCCCGCGATCGCGCGCGCCTCGTCGCGCTCGTCGGGCTCGCCGCGCTCCGCTCTCGTATCCGTCGATGCGTCTCCCACCTCCGGAGAATCGACACACCCGCGCTGCGGCCGCAGCCCGGCGCCCGGCCGCTGCGCTACCATGGTCGCCATGCGACCGCAGGGGCTCGAGACGCTCGGGATCGTGGCCGGCGGCGCGGCCCTGGCCGCCGCGCTCTCGGGCCACGCGCTGGCGCCGCTCGCCCGCCGGTTCGGGCTCGTGGACCGTCCGGGCGGGCGCAAGCGGCACGTGGGCGAGATCCCGCTCGTGGGCGGGTTCGTGCTGCTCGCCGGTGGCGCGGCGGCCGCCGCCCTCGCGCCGCACGCGGTGGTGGCGGCCCTGCCGCCGCTCGTGCTCGCCGGCGCCGCGCTGGCCTTCGCCACGGGCCTTGTCGACGATCTCGACAAGGAGCGGCTGCCGTGGTGGGGCAAGCTCGGCGGGCAGTTCGCCGCGGCAGCGCTCGCCGCCGCGGGCGGCACGCGTGCCGATCTGCTCGTGTGGCCGGCGCTCAACGTCGGCGCGAGCGTGCTGTGGATCGTGCTCGTGTGCAACGCGTTCAACCTGATCGACCACGCCGACGGGGTGGCAGCGGGGCTCGGCACGATCGCGGCCGCGGCTCTGTGCGCGGTCGCCACCGCGCTCGGGCAGCCGCAGGCGGCGTTCACACTCGCCGCCCTCGGCGGCGCGGGGCTCGGTGTGCTGTGGCACAACGCGCCGCCCGCGCGGCTGTTTCTCGGGGACGCGGGCGCGCACCTGCTCGGCTATCTGCTCGGGGTGCTCACGCTGCGGCTCGTCTACGTGGGAGAGGCGAGCCCGGGTCTGTTGCCGGTGGCGCTGCCGGTGCTCGTGCTCGGGCTGCCGCTCGCCGACATGGGCTACGTGGCGTGGGCGCGGCTGCGCAGCGGGCGCAGCGTGGTGCGCGGCGACCGCAACCACCTGCACCACCGGCTGCGGCGGCTCGGCATGAGCGAACGGCAGGCGACGACGACGGTGTGGCTCGCCGGGCTGTCGACGGCCAGCGGCGCGGTGGCGCTGCCGTTCGTGCCACCGGGGGCGGCGGCCGCGATCCTGCTGCAGGGGCTCGCCACGCTCGCGCTGATCGGTGCGCTCATGGCATTCGGGGAGCGAGGCGAGAGCGGCGGCGGGAACTGAACCGCCCGCGGTGGCACGCCCGGAGGGACTCGAACCCCCAACCCTCGGTTCCGAAGACCGATGCTCTATCCAATTGAGCTACGGGCGCACCGCGTGTGCGGGCGCCGATCGTAGCGGGCGAGCGGGGCCATGTAAAGGCGCTCGCCACCGGTGGCGGACGCGGTCAATCCGAGCGGGTGCGCACCACGCGCACCGCCACCCAGCGGGGGTCGCCGGGCACGCCGTGCGCCTTCTTGCGCACGGTGACCTCGACCGAGCGCAGCCCCTCGAGCGCGAGGCACCGCTCGGCGATCCGTGCGGCGAGCCGCTCGACGAGTTGCACGCTCGCGCCGGTGCCCTCCTCGACCGCGATCCGCGCGAGCTGCGTGTAGTCGATCGTGTCCTCGAGCCGGTCGGTCTCGAAACCGGGCAGCGGCTCGAGTTCGCACCGGATGTCGACCTCGAAGCGCCGCCCCTCGCGCCGCTCCTGCTCGTAGACCCCGTGGTGCCCGAGAAACGCGATGCCCTCGAGCACGATCTCCTGCCGATCCATGCGCGCTGCTCCCCTCCTGCACCGACGCGGCGCCGCTATGCGTCCCCGAGCCGCGTCACGAACGCGCAGCGGGCCCCCGCCTCGCGCGCGGCGGCACACACGCGCTCGCCCCACGCGGGCGGCGCGTGCGCGGGCAGCAGCGCGAGGGTGGCGCCGCCCGCCCCCGCGCCGCTGAGCTTGGCCCCGAGCGCGCCCGCCTCGCGCATGCGGCGGCACAGCGCGTCCTGCGCCGGGCAGGACACCCCGACCGCCCGCAGCGCCTCGTGCGCGCGGTCGAACAGCGCTCCGAGCGCACGCTCGTGCGCCTCGCCGCCGGTGTGCGGCGCCTCGTCGCCACCGGCGGCGAACCAGCGCGCGGCCTCCTCGAGCACCGCCGCACTCTCGGCGAGAAAGCGATCGAGCCGGGCGGGATCGCTCGCGCGCAGGGCACCCACGGCCGCGACCTGCTCGGCGGTGGAGCGCTCGCGCGGCAGCACCGCCACCGCAAGCGCGAGCGGGCGCACCACGCGCAGCGGCTCGAACGCGCGGCCCGGGGCGAAGCGCAGCGGGCGCTCGAGCGCGATCGTGTGGGCGTCGATCCCCGACGGGGTGCCGTGCGCGAGCCGTTCGAGGTCGTTGGCGGCGCGCGCGAGCGCGAGCGGCTCGAGCGCGGGGGCGTAGGCGCGCACGAGCGCGACCGCGAGCGCGGCCGAGGACCCAAGCCCCGAGCCGATCGGGATCTGCGAGCGCAGCCGCGCGGTGACGGGCCCCGAGGCGGGCGCGAAGCGCTCGCGCACCTGCGCGAGCATGCCGCGCGCGATCCGGCCCGCGCGCCCGTCGAGCGGCGCGTCCGTCTCGATCGCGATCTCCTCGCCCGAGGGGGTGTCCGCCGGCTCGATCTCGAGTGCGAGCCGCCGGTCGACGAGCGGCACCGCGATCGCGGGCACACCGTGCACCACGGC
>RFJN01000433.1 GCA_003694875.1 Planctomycetota bacterium
GAGCGGTCTGCTGCGCCACATGTGGTCGCGCGAGGGGGCGCAGGAGGACACGGTCGCCGAGGCGATCGAGCACGACTACGTGCTGGTGCAGCCCCACACGCCGCTTGCGGCGCTCGAGCCGGTGTTCGAGCGCGGAGGTGTGGCGCTCGTGCAGGAAGGCGAGGACGGGCCGCTCGTGGGGCTCGTCACGAAGATCGACCTGCTGCACTTCCTCATGCACCGAAACCGGTGAGGGTGGGCGGCGTGTCCAAGTGAGGCTGTCGAGGTCCCAACCTCTTGTGGCCAAGTCAATTGAGAGGTTGTGGATAACTCTGTTGACAGAAAAACGGCGTACCCAAAAATTCACCGAAAATTCATTGGGGCGACGCCTCGTGCCGCAACCCGGTGAACTTCACCGGATTTCCCGCTCCGTTCTCGACGCAAGCCGGCCGATTTTCTGGGGGCCCGAAATTTTTCTGCCGGCGTTCTTATAATGCGGCTGTCGCGTCCGGGCGGTTCGGCCGGACCGGCCGCCGGCGGGCAGGTGTGGTTCACTGCGCCTGTCCGTGGCGGGAAACCCCACAGGGGCTGGTGCCTCGCTGTCGGTCTTCGGGCCGTGCAGCGTGTGAAACCGCGCCCGCTGCTGGCAAGACTCTGGGGTGCCCACGGCGGTGGCGATGCTGCGGTGTTCGCTGTGGCCGTGAAGCGCGTGAGAGGAAGAGGCCGGGAAGCCGGTCTCGACGGCAGCGGGAGGGAACGCCCCAGAGGGGAAACGCCAGGAGGGCATGGGCCCGGGAGACGGTCGGAAACGGCCCCTTTCGGGTACCGACTTCCAGGGGGAGCAACCCTTCGGAGTCGGCGCGGCGGCAGAGTTCGCCGCGTAACGGCACGGGAGGAAGGGAGCCGGTAACGGCCACCCGATCCCTGGAAGGAACAAGGCCCTGAAGGCGGAAGCTCAGGAGCGCTGCCGGGGTGAAACAGACCCGGCAAGGCGTCGGGAGTGGCTGCCGGGCTCGTCTCGGACAGCACACGGCTCGCCGAAGGCGTAGAAACGCCGGGCGGGCTCCGGCGGAGAGGTGGCGCTCTCCGCGTTCGGGCTCCTGCGCCGCATGTGCTGAAGAGCACCAAAACGCTCGGAGGGGCTGCTGCCCCACGGCGAGGTACGCCGGTGCGAGCCGGTCTCTGCCTCGCGGTGCGGTGGCGGTGCTCCGGTGGGTGAACGCCCTGAAGGGGCGGCAAGCCTGTGGGAGGAGCGCCTGGTTCCAACCGGGAGCAGGCGCGCGAAGGACGAGGGAAGACCGGGAAGCCGACGAACGGCAAGCCGGGAGTGCCTGAGCCAGGTGGGCACTACCTCTCCTTCCGACACTCCGGGAGGCGGCCGAACCCCATGAGGGCCACGGCTGCGGTGTGCGCCGTCCACGCGGTGCGTGTCGCGGTCGGCCTGCCGGAGCGCTCACGCCCCAGGGGGCAACCCCGGTCCGGCGACGCCGGACGCGGCATGTGGAAGGGTCTGCGCCGCAGCGCAGGCCCTTCTTTTCTTTGCCTCTCCTTTCCTTCGCCTGGTGTGTCGCGCAGGGGGGAGGGCGTTCGATCCCGCCACGGCACAACGGGAGCGTGCCGGTCGGGGGGCGTCGGGCCGTGGAAGCCGTATGCGTGGCGCGCAAACGGGTGTGACTTGTTGGGGACGCCTTGACGATTCCGTTGGTGAGCCGCTTGCGGCTGCAGGCCGGCATTCCGTCGCAGTGCGTGTGCACCGTTCGGACGACCCTCACCACCGGCCTCGGCCGTGGGCGTGAAGCCCAAACGAGTCCGTTCCGCAGCGAGCGGGCCGCTGCGCGTGCCGCGCTCACGCCGCGCTACGGGTGTGGTCGCTCGACGCGGCGCCCTCGTTCGACAGCGGCAGGGTGAGCACGAAGGTCGCGCCTCGGCCCCGGCCCTCGCTGCGCGCGCGCAGCTCGCCGCCGAGCTCGGTCGCGGCGTTCGCCGCGCTGTGCAACCCGAAGCCGTGTCCATGCGGCTTCGTCGTGAAACCGTGCGAGAAGATCCGCTCGAGGTGTTCGGGCTCGATCCCGCACCCGGTGTCCTTGACCTCGATCACCACCCGTTGCGCCTCGCGCCGCGCCGTTACGTCGATGCGGCCGGCGCCGGCGGCCATACCGCTGGCAGCCGCTTCCCGCACCGCGTCCTTGGCGTTCTCGACCAGGTTGACCAGGATCTGCAGGACGCGGTGGCGGTCCACGATCATCTCGACGTCCTCGATCTGTGTCTCGAACGCGATGCCGTGGCGCTCGAGGCTGCGGGCGATGAGCTGGGTCACGGTCCCGATCAGCTCGGGCAACCGCACCGGCTCGCGCGCACCCTGTCCACCGCGAGCATAGCGCTGCTGGGCTCCGATGATCGCCGCCATGTGGGCGGTGAGTTCCGCGAGGCGCTCCACCTCCTGACGGTGGCTCTGCTCAATGCGCTGCATCTCGGCCGCGAGCGCGCGCAGATACGGCAGCACCTGCCGGCCGCGCTCGCTCCCGAGGAAACCGGCGAGATCGTCCTGCTCCTCGAGCAGCGAGAGCAGACGCTCGAGTCGCCGTTGCACACCGGCCGGACCGAGTTCGCGCAGCGCGGCGGTCGACACGTTCACGCTGTTGAGGACGTTGCCGATATTGTGTAGCACACCACTCGCCATCTCTGCCATGCCCGCGAGCCGTGACGCCGTCACGAGCTGCTTCTGCAACTCTTGCTGTCGGCGGTTCGCTTCCACGCGCGCTGTCACATCGCGCGCGAACACCGCCACCGCGCCGTCCCCGGAAGCGGCCGCATGCACGCTGATATCGAAGTGGCGTGCGCCGAACGGCATCTCGAACCGCACACGCTCGCCTCCCTTCGCCCGCGCGAGCGCCTCTTCCCACTGCGCCCGCTGCTCGGGGCCACAGCTCGCTTCGATTCCGTCGAGAAGCGACCGCGAGGCGGCTCGGAGCCCGATCGAATCGAGCCACCGCCGCGCCGCCGGGTTGGCGTGCCGTAGCTGTCCGTTCTCGTCGACCAGCAC
>RFJN01000434.1 GCA_003694875.1 Planctomycetota bacterium
CCCCGATCTCACCCGACAAGAGCCCCTCCTCGCTCGCCTCGGCCACGAGCACCGCCGCACCCGGGTCGGCGGTGCGCACGAGCGCGAGGCGCGAGCCGGCCGACGAGGTCGCGACGAACCCGCTGCCGAGTTGGTTGCGCACGTCGGTGCCCACGAAGATCGCCTCGAGCGTGTCGTCGGTCGAGCGGGCCACCACCCACGCGCCCTTCGCGACCGGCTGCGCGGTCTCGATCCGGTCGGCCGTGGTGGTGAGCTGTTCCGAGCCGGCATCCCAGTACGCGAGCTGGTGGCTGCCCACGGCGGTCAGATAGAGCCGCAGTCCGTTGTCGGTCCGCACCCAGCGCATCATGTTGGCGCGCTCGGCGACCGCGTCCGGACCGAGCCGCTGCGTCGCGCCGTCGGCGACCTGGATCGCGAACAGCGCGCGGCTGCGCTCGGTCGGCTTGCCGACGAGCGCGGCGAGCGCGATCCACTCGCCGCCCGGCGCCACCGCGAGATCGAGCACCCGCGCGCCCTCGGGCAGCTTCGCCGCGAGGCGCTCGGGGCTCGCGTCCTCGGCGGTCCCCACGCGCAGGATCTGCGGATCGGCCGTGTCCGAACCCTGGTGGGCGAGCACGAGCGTGCCGGCGTCGAGCCAGCCCGCCGCGAGCACCTTGCCGCCGCCCGGCCCCACCGGGTGCCGCTCGCTGCCGTCGGGCCGCAGCAGCTCCAGCCGCACCGTGCCGGGATCCACCCCCGGGCTCAGCGCGGCGAGCCACGCACCGTCCGGCGACCACGGTCCCTCGATCAGACTCTGCATGGCGAGCCGGCGCGCGTCCGGTCCCTCGCCGAACACGAGCAGTTGCTTGCCCGGTCCCTCGTCCTCGACCGCGCGGCCGAACAGAGACACCGTGCCGTCCTCGTCCGCACGCGCCCACACCACCTGCTTGCCGTCGGGGCTGAGCGCGGGTTCGTACACGAGCCCCCGATCGGAGACCAGAACCGCGGCCGCGGCCGCGAGCAGCACCGAATGCAGGACCGGCCCCATCACAGTTCCCCCAATGCGGATCGTCTCTTGCCCGGACGTCGTGGCTCCAACCTAACATGGCTTGCGTTCGATCCGCAAGCACCACGCGCACGGGGGGATCGGTGCGGGCTCACGCACCGCGAAACGCGATCGTGCGCCACAGCGGCGCGAGGGCGGCGAGCGACTCGCCGAGCCGGTCGGCGAGCGCTGGGCCCTCGGCGATCGCCTGCTCGCGCGGCGTCTCGGCCAGCACCTCGAACCAGTGCTCGCCGACCCGGTAGAACGACAGCGCGTGCTGCAGCGTCGCGGGCCCGAGTTCGGCGCACACCCGTCGCCGCTTCCAGCCGCCGATCCCCATGGCGTACTCGACCGGCAGCGCGCGCAGCGTCTCGAGCAGCGCGGCCGCCGAACTCGGCGACTCGAGCTGTTTCTGCAGCCTGCGCGCGTCCCACCACGCCCCGGGGTGGATCCGCAGCCCGTGCGCCACGCGCTCGGCGTCGATCTCCACGAGCAGGATCACCCCCTGGTAGGCGGGATCGGCGTCCGCACCGAGCTCGGCGCCGAGCACGCGCTTGAGCTTGCGCTTCTCGGCGTCCGATCGCCCGAAGTAGCCCCACATCGACCGCACCCGCCAGCCGTTGTGCCGGCAGGGGTGCGACAGCGAGGTGCGGGGCTCGAGCGGCAGGTCCGCCGCCTCGAGCGCCGGGGCGATCTGCTTCACGAGGGCGGCGAGCTTGCGCTTGACCACGAGCCGCTGCGCGTTGTACGCCGCCGAGCGCTGTTTGTCTGCGGTGAACGCGGCGAAGTCGCGCTCCTCGAAGCCGGGGAAGGTCTCCCAGCGGGGAGCGAGCGCGGCGAACTCGGGGTCGTGCAGATCCTCGTCCTGCGGGCGACGACGGCGTCGGCTTCGGGCGGCCATGGGCGGTGGGCTCTCCTCTGGGCAGGCTCGGGTGCGCGGCGGCTCAGCCCATCATGCCGGCGAGCGGATCGAAGTCGTCGTCGGGTTCGGGGGGCGCGTCGTCGGGCTCGGGCGGACTCTCTCCCTTGCGACGGGCGCGTTCGGCCTCGATCTCGCGCTGGCGCGCCGCGCGCCGCTCGGCGGCGCTGCCCCGGGCCGCCCCGCTGCGCTCCTTGTCGTCCTTCGGTTGCGACCGCCCGCGGTTGGCCTCCTTCGAGTCCCCCCCGCGGCCGCGACCACCGCGCCCCTCGCGATCGCGACCGCGTCCGGGCGCCCGCTTGCCGCTCGAGGTGAGCTTGCCGCTCGTGTCGTAGGTCTTGCCGAGCGTGCGCATCTGGATCTCCTCGACGCTCGGCATGCCCTGGCGCAACTGCTCCTGCATCCACTGGTCGTCCTCGGGCGAGATCGGCTCGCCCGCGCGCGCACGCTTCGCGATCGCGATCAGCCGATCCTGCTCGGGGAAGTCGAACGGCGGCTCCTGCTTGCGCAGCCGGTGGTTGCCCATGATCGCGCCCGCCATGCGCCGCAGCGCCTCCCAGAACAGCGGATCGCGGCGCGGGGGGCCGATCTGGCGCAGCCGCTCGTAGTTGGCGAGCGTCTGCGGATCGGGATCGAGATAGACCACGCCCCGCACCCCGTCCACGATCACCGTCTCGCCGGGCCGCACCGACGCGACCGCCTCGGGCGCGCACGTCACCGCCGCGCGGTTCTCGTCGACCAGCCACCAGTAGCTCGGGTCGATCACGCTGCCCTTGCCGAGGACGTAGCCGCGCACGCGCGTGACGATGATCTTGCGCAGCGTGTCGAGATCGAGGTAGTCGGCGAACACCACCACCGGCTCGCCGAGCGCGTTGATCTCGTCGATCGAGCCCGGTCCCTTCCAGACGTAGGCCGGACCCGCGGTGAAGTTCCACGCCGCCCCGAGCCCGTGCACCGCGCGGATGGGGTGCTTGCCCTCGAGGGTGAGCTCGAACAGCGTCGCCGCGTCGACCGCGCGCGCCTGCTCGGCGCGAAGCTCCTCGATCGCCGCCTCGAGCTGCGCACGCAGCTCGGCGAGCACCGCGTCATCGATCATCGCTCGGTCCCTCGTTCGGATCCGGCCGCTCGGCCGCGCGCTCGTACGCCCGTCGGACCACCGCGTCGTCCTCCGGGCGCGGCATGCCGCCCGCGCTCAGCCGCCACGCGATCGCGTAGAGGGTGCGGCTCTCGGGCAGATCATAGGGCAGCGGTCGTCCGAACCGCAACCACGCCTTCTGGATCGGGTCGGTGAGCCGGCGCAGCACCTCGTCGAAGCCTGCCGGCTTGCGCTCCGGCGTGCGCCCCTTCATCTGGCGGAACGGGCGCTCGAGCTCGGGATCGGGCCGCAGCACGACGTTGCCGTCGCCGGCGTC
Organism: Planctomycetota bacterium; assembly: GCA_003694875.1. Classification (GTDB taxonomy): domain Bacteria; phylum Planctomycetota; class J058; order J103; family J103; genus J103. The sequence continues at coordinate 3,356 of RFJN01000434.1, forward strand.
CACGAGCACGAGGTCGCCCGGGCGCGCCGCCGCCGCCACCCCCCGCACCCCGATCACGCTCGGGCGCTGCAGTCCCTCGGCGAGCGCCTCGTACAGCGGATCGATCACGCTGCCGTGCGCGGTCACCACCCCGAGCACCAGTTCGGGCGGCAGGCGCGTGATCATGTGCTGCTCGAGGTAGTCGGCGACCACGATCACCGGCATGCGCTCGTGCACGAGCGCGCGCAGCGACGGCCAGCCGCGCCACACGAACGCCGGCCCCATGGTGTAACCGCGCACCACGCACGTTCCCTGCCCGATCCAGGGCTGCTCGAGCGCCTCGCTCATGGCACGATCTTTCCCAGCACGACCGGTCGGGCCGCGCCCGTGGCCGCCGGCAGGTTCGCGGCATGGCCCGCGATCGTCTCGTTGGCGAGGATCGCGAACGCCACCGCCTCCTTCGCATCGCTCGACAGCCCGAGATCCTCGAGGGTGCGTACCGGCAGCGGGGCGAGCCGTTCGGCGAGCCGCCGCATGAGCGTGGCGTTGTGTACCCCGCCTCCGCTCACCACCACCTCGTCGACCGCGTAGCGGGGCAGAATGTAGCGCTCGTAGGCGTCCGCGATCGAGTCGGCGGTGAAGCGCACCACGGTGGCGAGCAGATCGATCAGACGCCGCTCGTCGTGGCGCGCGATCAGCCGCTCGGCGAGCGCCGCCCCGAACGTCTCGCGGCCTGTCGACTTGGGCGGCGGCGCGGCGAGGTAGGGGTGGGCGAGCAGCTCGCGCAACAGCGGTTCGTCCACCGCGCCGAGCGCCGACATGCGCCCCCCCTCGTCGATCGCGTCCGGATCGTCCGCGAGCGCGCGCGCCACGTGGTCGATCAGCACGTTGCCCGGCCCGGTGTCGAACGCGATCACGTCCTCGCGCCGCTCGGGCACCACGGTCACGTTCGCCATGCCGCCTATGTTCTGCAGGCACCGCACCCGACCCGGCTCGGAGAACAGCAGGTAGTCGACGTAGGGCACGAGCGGCGCCCCCTCGCCGCCGGCCGCCACGTCGCGGGTGCGGAAGTCGCACACCACCGGCAGCCCCGTGCGCTCGGCGATCACGCTCGCCTCGCCGAGCTGCAGCGTCGCACCGCCCCTGCCCCCCTCGCCGCGCGGCACGTGGTGCACCGTCTGCCCCGAGGAGCCCACGAGATCGACCTCTGCGGGCGTGAGCCCCGCGTCCTCGATGATCGCGAGCGCCGCCTCGGCGAGCGCCTCGCCGAGCAGGAAGTTGAGTTCGCACAGCGCGCGGCTCGTGCCCTCGAACGCGCTGTGGATGCGGGCGCGCACCGGCGGCTCGTAGTCGTAGGTGCGAAAGGCGAGCAGTTCCACCCCGCAGCCCGGTCCCGCGCCCTCCACGCGCACGAGCGCCGCGTCGACCCCGTCCACCGACGTGCCGGTCATGAGACCCACGATCGTGCGCACCGGCCGTTCGCGCAACGCGAGCAGCCGCGCGATCGGATCGCTGCGCCCGCTGTGCGCGCGGTGTTCGCTCACCCGATCACCTCCCGTAGCCGACCTCCCGCCGCCGCGAGTCGGCGCGCCGCCTCGGCGGGCCCGACCCCGAGCCGCGCCATGACCACCGCGTCCTTGACCCGCCAGTCCACCGCGCGCAGCAGCGCCTCGGCGCGGGCGGGCTGCACCTGCGCAAGCCGGCACACGAGGCGTCGCGCGCGGGCGCGCAACTTGCGGTTGGTCGCGTGCACATCCACCATGAGCGCGCCGTACACCTTGCCGAGGCGGCTGAAGGCGGCGGTGCTCAGCGCGTTGAGCGCGATCTTGGTCGCGGTGCCTGCCTTCAGCCGGCTCGAGCCCGCGAGCAGTTCCGGGCCCACCTCGAGCACGATCGTCTCGTGTGCAAGCGGCGGCTCGTGGCGTGCCGCGAGCGGGTTGCAGGTCAGCAGCGCGGTGTGCGCCCCGCGGCGCGCCGCCTCGGCGAGGGCGGCGCGCACGAACGGGGCCGATCCGCTCGCCGAGATGCCCACGAACACGTCGCCCGCCCCGACGCCGTCCTCCTGCACCGCGCTGCGTCCGGCCGCCTCGTCGTCCTCCGCGCCCTCGATCGCGCGCCCGAGTGCCGGGCGGCCGCCCGCGATCAGGGCGCGCACCTGCTCCGGTCGCGAGCGGAAGGTGGGCGGGCACTCGGCCGCCTCCGCGACCGCAAGCCGACCGCTCGTGCCCGCTCCGCACAGCACGAGGCTACCGCCTGCGG
>RFJN01000065.1 GCA_003694875.1 Planctomycetota bacterium
CGCCATGTAGTGCCAGAAGTAGAGCACCCGGTGCGGTCCGCCGAGAAAGCGCGAGCCGAACACCGCGTCGGCCCGACCGTCGAGAAGCGGCAGCAGCAACTCCGGCAGATCCTCGGGCGCGTACTCGAGATCGGCGTCCTGGATCACCGCGAAGTCGCCCGTCATGTGTCCGATCGCGGTGCGCACCGCCGCCCCCTTGCCGCGGTTGCGCTCGTGGTGATCGACGATCACGCGCGTGATCCCCTCGGGCGGGTTTTCGGCGACGCGCCGCGCAAGCGCGAGGCTTGCGTCGCGCGAGGCATCGTCCACGAGGATCAGCTCCTTGTCGAGACCGTGCAGGTCGACGGCCGCCACGCGCTGCACGATCGTCTCGAGCGTCCGCTCCTCGTTGTAGACGGGCATCAGGACGCTGATCGTCTTGCCCGCACCGAGCCTCGTGGTATCGACGCTGCCCTGCCAGGGGGTGGTCATCCCTCGATCTCGGTCACCAGGCGGTTGGCGAGCGCGAGCGACTCGAAGGTGCCGGCGTCGGTCCACCAGCCCTCGAGCGTGCCCCACGCGAGCTGCCCCTCGCGCAGGTAGTGGTTGTTGACGTCGGTGATCTCGAGTTCGCCGCGTCCCGACGGCTTGAGGGTGCGAATGATCTCGAAGACGTGCGGATCGTAGAAGTAGATGCCCGTCACGGCATAGGAGGAGGGCGGCTCGGTGGGCTTCTCCAGGATCTCCACGATCCGGTCGCCCTCGAAGCGCGGCACACCGTAGCGCTGCGGATCCGGCACCTGCTTGAGCAGGATGCGAGCGCCGCCGGACTGGCGTCCGAACGCAGCGACGTGCTCGTGCAGCTCGTCCTCGAACATGTTGTCGCCGAGGATCACGCACATCTTGCGATCGCGCGAGAACTCCTCGGCGAGCCCGAGCGCCTGCGCGATCCCCCCCGCCTCGTCCTGCACCCGGTAGGTGAAGCGACAGCCGAACTCGCGGCCGCTTCCGAGCAGCGAGACGACGTCCCCCATGTGCTCGACGCCGGTGACGACGAGGATGTTGGTGATCCCGGCGCGCACGAGCTTCTCCACGGGCCAGTAGATCATGGGCTTGCGCCCCACCGGGAGCAGGTGCTTGTTGGTCACCTTCGTCAGCGGATAGAGGCGGCTTCCGGTGCCGCCGGCCAGGATGATGCCGTTCACGTTCCGCCCTCGCCGTCCCGTGCTCGCGATCGTCACCGTTGCGGGGCGCAACATACGGAACGCGGCCCGAGACAACAAGCGGCGGCCGTTGCACTCCGAGCTGGCCACGGCGCGCCGCCGGCGGACGCGCCGGAACTCAGCCCGTCCGTGCGCGGCGTTCGATTCCGATCTGGCGCAGCACGGCGTCGAGCACGTGCCGCGGCTCGAGTTCCTGCAGGCACCGGTTGCCGGGACAGGGAGCGTGGTGCAGCCCGTCGAAGCACGGACGGCACGGCAGGTCGGCCCCGCCCCACAGCGGCAGGGTGTGCACGTCGCGCCGCAGCACCCGCGAGGGCGGACTCGGGCCGAACAGTGCCACCAGCGGCACACCCGCGAGCACCGCCAGTTGCAGCAGCGCACCGTCGACCGCCACGACGCAGTCCGCGCGGCCGAAGACCGCGAGGGTCTCGAGCAGATCGGTGACGGCGCGCAGATCGATCACCTCGAGATCCTCGAACGCGTGCGCCGCCGCCTCGTCCTCGACGGGACCGAGCAGCGCCACGCGCACCTCGTGTTCGCGCAGCGCCCGCGCAAGTTCCCGCCAGGCGGCGATCGGCCAGCGTCGCAGCGCGGCCTGCGGCCCGCCCTCGTCGCCGAGCCCCGGGGCGAGACACACCAGCGGCCCCTCGCCCTCGAGTCGCTGCGCGAGCGGACGCGGCGGGTCGAGCCACAGCGAGGGGATCTCGGCGCGCGGCATGGCAGGGCCGTCGTGTCCGGTCACCAGCCGCAGCCACTCGTCCGCGAGATACCGACCCGGAACGGGGTGACGAACGCCGCCGCCGTCCTCGCCGAACCGCAGCCGCTCGGTGGCGCGCACGACCGCGGCAAGCGCGCGCGCCAGCCCGGTCTCGCGCAGCGTCACGACGAGATCGAACCGGCGGCCGACAAACGGCCACAGCCAGCGCGCCCACCGCCAGCCCCGCCGCCAGCGGCCTGTGGCCGAGAGTCGCGCTCGGTCGAAGACCGCGAGTTCGTCGATCCCTCCCACCCGCTGCAACAGCGGCGCGACACGCTGCTGTGCCACCCAGCACAGGTGTTCGACGGCGCGTCGCTCCCGCAAGGCGCGGATCAGGGGCAGCGCCAGCACCGTCTCGCCGACCCCGCCGGTCGCGATCACGAGCGCCTTCACCGCGGTCCTCCCTCCGGTTCCACCCACCGCAGCCGCCCGCCCCAGCGCTGCACGAAGAGGCTCTCCTCCTCGGGGCGGTGGTAGCGGCCGCGGGAGCGCGACTCGTGGTGCACGAGCCGCACCCGCGGATCGACCACACACCGCAGCCCGAGCCGCAGCCGCACCCGCAGACACAGGTCGACGTCGTTGTAGAACAGCGAGAAGCGCGGACAGAATCCCCCCACCGCCTCGAAGACCTCGCGCCGGCACATGAGCGCCGCTCCCGTGACCGCCGCCACGTCGAACGGCTCGGACGACGGCAGACTCTGCTGCCAGCGCGCCTCGTCCACCCCGAGCCAGCGGTGGTAGGTCGGCGGATCGTGTCCGAGCGCGATCCCGGCATGCTGCAGGGTACGGTCGGGATAGAGCAGCACCGCCCCCACCACCCCGACATCCGGTCGCAGCGCGGTCTGCGCCATGCGCTCGAGCCAGCCGGGCTCGAGCGCCTCGGTGTCGTCGTTGAGAAAGAGCAGCAGCGGCTCGTCCCCTCCCCGCGCGGCCCAGTTGTTGAGGCGCGCGAAGTGAAACGGCCGTCGCCAGCGCACGAGGCTGTGGCGCCGCGTGAGTTCCTCGAGCCGGCGGCGGTGCGCGGGCGAGCGCGCCCCCGTGTCCACCACGACGAGGTGGGTGGTGTCGGGCCGACAGGTGCGCTCGATCGAACGCACGCAGCGTCGCACGTAATCGCTGCGCCCACGGGTGGGCACGATGACGCGTGTGCGCGCGCTCTCCCGCGACGGCGTCGGCGTCGGGAGCGCGCCCGCGCGATTCGCACCGGGGCCGATCGGTCGCGCGGTGCGACGCGCACGCAGCCACCGCGCCCGCCACGGCCGCCAGGCGCGCCACGCGGTGCGCAACAGCGCGTGCCCCGGCCCGTGGCGCAGCAGCAGGCTCGCGAACTGCTCGAAGCGTTCGCGCGCCGCCGGTGCGGGTGCCCTGTCCTCGATTCCGTGCTCGTTCGACACGCCCGCCCGGCTGGCTCCGATCGTCCTGCCCTCCCCTCCGGTGGGGATTTTACGGGGCGGGCTCCGGCGCGGGAACGCCGCTGGCCTCTC
>RFJN01000435.1 GCA_003694875.1 Planctomycetota bacterium
GACTCGAGGACCGGCGCGCGGTGCCGTACGGCGAGTTGCCGCACTTCCCCGTCTCGACGGTCGCGGGCCACAAGGGTCAGCTCGTGCGGGGGCGACTCGCGGGCGTGGACGTGCTCGTCATGCAGGGCCGCTTCCACCTCTACGAGGGCTGGCCGGCGGGCGCGATCGCGCTGCCGGTGCGGGTGCTCGGGCAGCTCGGGGCGCGGGTGTTCGTGGTGACGAACGCCGCGGGCGCGATCTCGGAGCGGCTCGAGCCGGGCGATCTCATGCTGCTGTCCGACCACATCAACCTGCTTGGCGCCAACCCGCTCGAAGGCCCCAACGACGAGCGCTTCGGCCCGCGCTTTCCCGACATGAGCGCGTGCTACCCGCGCGCGCTGCGGCGGATCGTGGCCGAGGCGCAGGCGAGCGGCGAGCGTCCGCTGCAGGAGGGGGTGTATGCGGCGATGCGGGGTCCGAGCTACGAGACGCCCGCGGAGATCCGCATGCTCGCGAGCCTCGGCGCCGACGCGGTCGGCATGTCGACGGTGCCGGAGGTGATCACGATCAACCACATGGGGGCGCACGCGGTGGGGATCTCGGCCATGGCCAACCGGGCGGCGGGGCAGGTGGCGGGCCACCGGCTCACGCACGAGGAGGTGGTCGAGACCATGGCGCGGCTCGCGGGTCGGCTCGAGGGGCTGCTCGAGCGTGCGGCACCGCGGCTCGCGGCGTGGGCGGAGGAGCGCTGAGGTGGCGACGCTGCTGCGAGCGGAGGCGGTGCTCACGCTCGACGACGCGCTCGGCACGATCGAGCGCGGCGAGCTGCTGATCGGTGACGACGGGCGGATCGCGCACGTGGGCGCACGCGGCAGCGCCGCGTGCCCGCCGGGCTGCGAGACGCTCGATCTCGAGGGGCACGTGCTGCTGCCCGGCTTCTGCCAGGCGCACGTGCACCTGTGCCAGACGCTGTTTCGCAACCAGGCGGACGACCTGCCGCTGCTGCCGTGGCTGCGCGAGCGGATCTGGCCCTTCGAGGCGGCGCACGACCCGGCATCGCTCGCCGCGAGCGCGGAGCTCGGGATCGCGGAACTTCTGCGCGGCGGCACCACGAGCGTGCTCGACATGGGCACGGTGCGGCACACCGAGGTGCTGTTCGAGGTCGCCGAGCGCACCGGGATTCGCGCGGTGATCGGCAAGTGCCACATGGACGTGGACTCGGGCCAGCCGCGCGCGCTGTTCGAGCAGACGCACGCCTCGGTCGCCGAGGCGAAGGCGCTCGCGCGCCGCTGGCACGGTGCGGCGGGGGGGCGGCTGCACTACGGGTTCGCGCCCCGGTTCGTGCTCTCGTGCACCGAGCGGCTGTTGCGCGAGGTGGCCGAGGCGGCGCGCGCGATCGGGGCGCGGCTGCACACGCATGCCTCCGAGCAGAAGCCCGAATGCGCGCTCGTGCGCGAACGCACCGGCATGGACAACATCGCGTACCTGCACGCGATCGGCTTCGCCGGCCCGGACACCGTGTACGCCCACGGCGTGCAGGCCACCGACGACGAGATCGCCCAGATGGCGCGCTCCGGCACCCACCTCGCCCACTGCCCGTCGTCCAACCTCAAGCTCGGCAGCGGGATCGCGCGCATCCCCGCCATGCTCGAGGCGGGGGTGAACGTGGCGATCGGGGCCGACGGTGCGCCGTGCAACAACAACCTCGACGCGCTGCTCGAGGCGCGGCTCGCGGCGCTGCTGCACAAGCCGCGCTATGGGGCCGACGCGCTGCCGGCCGAGCGGGTGCTCGCCATGGCGTGCCGCGGCGGGGCGGCGGCCCTCGGGCTCGAGCACGAGGTGGGGCGGCTCGCGCCGGGCATGCGCGCCGACGTGATCTCGATCGATCTGCGCGATCCGTCGAACGTGCCGCTCGCACGCCCCGAGGCGGCGATCATCTACGCCGCCTCGAGCCGGCAGGTGCGCAACGTGTGGGTGGACGGCGAGCCGCTGTTGCGCGACGGCGAACTCGTGCGCCTCGATGCGGCCGAGGTGGCGGCGCGGGCGAACGAGCAGTGGCGGGCGGTGTGTGCGCGCGCGGAGACGACGAGCCGGTGAGCGAGGAGCGACGAGAGCCATGAGCGAGCAGTCGGTGCTGCGCCATCCCGAAGAGTTCGAGGTGATGATCGATCCCGAGCGGATCGCCGAGCGGGTACGCGAGATGGGGCACGAACTCAGCCGCGACTACGCGGGCAAGGACCTCGTGGTGGTGGGCGTGCTCAAGGGCTCGATGCTGTTCATGAGCGACCTCGTGCGCCACATCGCGCTGCCGCTGACCTGCGACTTTCTGCGGGTGAGTTCCTACGAGGGGGGGCTGCGATCGACGGGGGTGGTGCGCTTCGACTTCGATCTGACGCAGCCGGTGCGCGACAAGCACGTGCTCGTGGTCGAGGACATCATCGACACCGGGCTCACCATGAGCTTTCTGCTCGAGACGCTGCGGCTGCGGGGACCGGCGTCGGTGCGGGTGGCGACGCTGCTCGACAAGCCGGAGGGGCGTCGCACCGAGGTGCAGATCGACTACGTGGGCTTCACGATTCCCAACCGCTTCGTGATCGGCTACGGCCTCGATCTCGAGGGCCGTTACCGCAACCTGCCCTACGTGGCGGCGATGCGCACCTCGGCGCGCGAGTCCTGAACGCCCGCGCGCCGGCCGCCGGCCACCGCCGGTGGCTCCCGGGTTGCTGGGTTGCGTGTCTTCGGAACTCCCGCGACGCCGCGTCGCTCGACAGACGGGCCGACGGAGCCAGGCGACGACGGATCCTTGCCGATCATAAGGAACCCAGGAACCCAGGGAGAAAC
>RFJN01000006.1 GCA_003694875.1 Planctomycetota bacterium
CCTCGAGTTCCTCCTCGTCGAACGCCGGCATCGCCGCCACCGTGGCGCCGCGACCTGCGATCCCCGCCCCCGAACCGGCCTCCTCCTCGTCCTCGAACGCCGGCATGGCGACCACCGTCGCACCGCGGCCGCCCGCACGCGACGGCGCCTCCCGCTGCGGCTCCGCCTCGAGTTCCTCCTCGTCGAATGCCGGCATCGCCGCCACCGTGGCGCCGCGACCTGCGATCCCCGCCCCCGGACCGGCCTCCTCCCCGTCCTCGAACACCGGCATGGCCACCATCGTCGCCCCGCGACCCGGCGCGCCCCGCGCGGCCGGGCCCTCCGGCGCCGTCTCCTCCTCCGCCTCGAACACCGGCATGGCCGCCACCGTCGCTCCCGGTCGCGCTCTACCGCCCTCGGCCACGCCGCTCCCGGCGGTCACCTCCGGCTCCTCGTCCTGCTCCTCGAACACCGGCATGGCGACCATCGTGGCACCGCGGCGGGGCTGCCGCTCGCGGTCGGTCTCTCCCACCGCGCTCCCGGCAACGGGCGAGCTGCTCGCACGGCTCGCGAGCCAGTCGCGCGCTGCCGCAAGCGCCTCGCGCAACTCCCGCATGCTCCCGAACCGGGCTTCGGGATCCTTCTGCAGGCAGCGTTCGACGATCGCCGCCACGGGTGCGGGCACGTCCGGGTTCAGCTCGCGCACCGGCGTGGGCATCTCGTGCAGCAGCTTGCGCAACAGATCGCGCGTCACCCGACCGGAAAGCGGCTTGCGCCCGGTCAACATGTGGTACAGCGTCGAGCCGAGCGCGTACACGTCCGCGCGGTCGTCGGCGCGGTGCGCCTCGCGCACCTGCTCGGGGGCCATGTACGCCACCGATCCGAACCCCTCTCCCGGGCGTGTGAGCCCCTGATCGGCGCGCGATCCGATCGCCTTGACGAGACCGAAGTCGCACAGCCGCACCGTCCCATCACCGGCGATCAGCACATTCTCCGGCTTGACGTCACGGTGCGCGAAGCCGCGCGCATGCGCGTGCTCGAGTCCGTCCGCGAGCTGGATCGCAATCTCGAGCGCCTGCTCGACCGGGAGCTTCCCGTGCTCGGCGAGCACCTGCTTCAGCGACCCACCCTCGCACAACTCCATGATCAGGTAGACGAAACGCTCGCCCTCGCCGGCTCCATAGACCCGGACCAGGTTCGGGTGGTCGAGCTGGCCGAGCGCCTCGATCTCGCGCAGAAACCGCGCGACCGCTTCCTGGCTGCCGCCCGCCTCGTCCTGCGGCAGCACCTTGATCGCCACCGGCAGTCCGTCCGATCGCCGCCGGCCGCGGTAGACCGTGCCGTAGGAACCGCGGCCGATCACGCCAACAACCTCGTAGCCCGGGATATCCGGCGCGAGCAGCGTCTGCGCCTCGGCGCCCTCGCTCTGCTCGGTGCGGGCGGGGGGGCGCGCGGCGGACGGCACCGGGGCGTCGACCTCGGGCCGCAGCCGGATCCACGAACCGCCGAACCGCACCGTCTGGCCGATCCCGAGCGGGGCGCGGCGCACCCGGATGCCTTCGACAAACGTGCCGTTGGCGCTGTCGAGATCCGTGATGGCGAACCGCGCGCCCTCGCGCTCGATGCGGCAGTGCCGACGCGAGAGCATGGGATCCTCGATCACCAAGTCGGCGGTGCGCGAGCGGCCGATCACGAGCGGTGTCGCTGCGTCCCACGCGACCTCCCGCACGACCCCGCGACCTTCCTGCCCGATCTCGATGCGCATACCCACGCCTCTTCGCCCCCTGCGCCGCCGTGGCTGCCGGCTGCGCCTCCGATTCTAGGGTCGCTCGAGCAAACGCCGCAAGCCGTGCGAGGTTGCGCGCGGTCACGCCACGCCGCGCGGTCCGTGCACGGACGGAGCGGCGCGACCAGGTTGCGCGGCCCTAGAAGTCGATCGCGAGCCGCAGCAGCACGAGATCCTCGTGCCGCTCCGCCCCCTCGAGGCCCGTCGAGCGACGGAACTGGTTGCGCACGTAGTTCGCCTGCAGCTTGAGGGAACGGGTGAGGTACCAGTTCAGACCGCAGCTCACCGAACGCACCCGGTCGGTGCCGCGCCGCGCAGCACGCTTCACGAAGACCGGATCGACGCGCACCTCCTCGTAGCGCGCCCCCACCTGCCACCCCCCCCAGCCGCCGTGCAGCGGATCGAATGGCGCGCGCGGCACGACGCGCTTGCCGACGGGGTGGTTCTCGCCGGTGAGCATGTACAGCACGTCGACGTACCACGATCGCACGTCCAGGTTGCCGCGCACCCCGTTGCCCGCCTCGAAGCCCTCGAGCCGCGCCCCGGCCCACTCCGCCTGCAGCCGCAGCGGGCCGCCACCGAGCCACGCCTCGGCCCCGAACCGCGACAGATCACCCCGCTGGAAACCGCTCGACGCCTCGTCGAAGTCGAGCCACCGAAGACCGCTCGCGGTCTTGAAGGACAGCGCCGTGTCGCCGCGGTGGCCGTGCGATCCCCACGCACCGAAGCCCAGCCACTCGAGCACGGGCGTGCCCGCCACGCGGAACGGCGTGAGCAGCACGTGGGCGGTCACGTCCTTCGAGCTGTTGGTGTCGACCCGCTGCCCCTTGGCCCCGTTGAACACACCCACGTGGTAGCGGGCGAAGCCGAGGTCACCGTGCGCCATGGCGCCGAGGTCGAAGTCGATGTCGTA
>RFJN01000436.1 GCA_003694875.1 Planctomycetota bacterium
ACTCCGAGGAGGCCGCCTACGTGGGGCTGTGCCTGCCGCGCTACATGCTGCGGCTGCCCTACCACCCCGATACCAACCCGGCGGGCAAGCTCAACTTCACCGAACACATCGCGCCGGACAGGAACGACAGCTACCTGTGGAGCTACAGCTCGGTGCTGCTCGCGCGCAACATGGTGCGCTCGTTCGCCGAGTCGGGCTGGTGCCAGTACATCCGCGGCCCCAAGGGCGGCGGGCTGATCAGCGGCCTGCCGGTGCACACCTTCAACGTGCGCGGCGAGGACGAGATCAAGGAGCCGGTGGAGCTCGTGATCCCCGACTACCGCGAACTCGAGTTCGCCAACTCGGGCTTCATCCCGCTCGTCTACCGCAAGGGCACCGCGGACGCCTGCTTCTTCAGCGTGCAGTCGGCCAAGAAGCCCAGGAAGTTCAAGGACCCCAAGGACAGCGAGAACGCGCAGCTCGCCTGCAACCTTGCCTACACGTTCTCGGTCACCCGCATCGCGCACTACGTCAAGTGCATCATGCGCGACAACATCGGTTCGAGCGCGGACGCGGCCTACATCCGCTCGCAGCTCTCGAACTGGATCGAGCAGTACGTCACGACCGTGACCAACCCCGACGACCGCACGCTCAAGTACTTCCCGTTCAAGGCGACGCAGGTGGAGGTGACCGAGCAGGAGGGGGCGGCGGGCTGGTACAACTGCTCGATCTCGGTGCTGCCCCACATCCAGTTCGAGGGCATGGATGTCGAGCTCAAGCTCGAGTCGCGCCTGTGACAGCCGGCTCGGGGTGCGCCGGTCGCGCCGGCGCGCCCCGCTCAATTCGGAGTCCATGAGGAGGGAAGAACATGGCGACCTTCGCCAAGGATTGCGACCTGGTCCAGGGCTACAACCTGCAGCGGGACGCGCAGTGCACCCTCGGCTACATCACGCACCTCCAGATCGGGGAACGAAAGTTCGACGTCGACCAGAGCGTGACGAAGCCGAGCGAGAACCACCCCCGCACCAAGGTGGTGGGCGTGATGTCCAACTTCGAGTGGGAGGGCGGGTACGCCAGCCCCTTCCGGATCACCGCCAACGTGTCGACCAAGAACAAGCAGTACATCACCGATCTGATCCACGACGGGCTGTCGAACACCGCCGTCGAGGTCCAGATCGAGATCTGGGACTACGATCCGATCGCGAACCCGCCCAAGTACTTCAAGTCGTTCTCCTCGCCGGCGGTGCTCAAGGGCCTGGTGCTGCGCGAGAACAACGAACTCAAGCTGACGGTCTCGGACAAGCCGGGCGAGGACGTGCCGTCGCCGCAGAACTACGAGATGCAGCTCGACGTCATGCCGATCGAGCAGGACCAGGACGTCACGATCGCCACCGGCGTCATGAAGACGCGGGTCAAGCAGTGGGGCGTGACGGTCGCCGCCTCCTGATCCGCGACCTGGCCGTGCACGACGGGGAAGGCGGGTGCGGCAGCGCGCCCGCCTTCTGCCGCTCCGGCTCGTCCCGCGAGGAACGCCCATGGAAAACGGACTGTGGTCCCCGACCTTCGAGCTGTTCCAGGAGGTCGATCGGCTGCTCGAGCAGTTCGAGAAGGTGGGGGCGCTGCGCACCTCCTCGAGCGCGCTCGTCGCGGCGGGCGCCGGCGCCGGTCCGCGCTCGACCGCGGTCGAGATCGGTCTGCGCCCGGCGTTCCGCGGCGTCGACGAGCAGCAGCTCGTGCGCCTGCGCTCGGAGCTGCGCGCACGCCTCGAGCGGCTGCGCACCGCGCTCGCCGAGCAGCTCACCGAGCGCGAGATCTATCTCGCGCTGTTCCCGATCGTGCTCTACCTCGACGAGCAGGTGCAGCGCCGGCTGCTCGGCGACGGCCAGACCCCGTGGCCGCCGCTGCAGAAGGAGCTGTACCAGATCGACGAGGGCGGCGAGATGTTCTACCAGGTGCTCGACGACCTGCTGCGCAAGCCGTCCACGCTGCCGTTCATCTACGAGCTGTACTACTTCTGCCTGAGCGACGGGTTTCGGGGACGGTACGCCGACAACCCGAGCAAGATCAACGAGTACAAGACGCGGCTCGCCGATCGTATCCCGCGGCCGCGGCCCGAGCGTCCCCCCGCGCCCGCACCGGTGCAGCCGGTCTGGTACGAGCGGGTCCCGCTGCGGCACTACGCCGCCGCGGCCCTCGTGGTGCTGCTCGTCTACGGGCTCTTGCGACTCGCGGCCTCGCTCTGACCATGCAACCGCCCCCCGCACGCCGCACCTTCCGGTCGCCGACGCCCGATCTGTTCGATCCCGCGCGGCTGCGCGAACGCTGGGAGCGTTCGGCGCGCGGCACGCCGCCGGCCGCGCCACCGAGCTCGGGCGAGCACGCGCCACCGCCCGAGCCCGCCCCGAGCGAGCTGCTGCGGCGGCTCGAGGCGCAGATCGCCACGCGCTTGCCGCCGGCCGGCCGCGAGATGCTGCGCCCGCTGCTCGAGGCGCTCGCGCCGCCGCTCGCCGAACTCGCCTCCCCCACCGTCACCGCCCCGCGGCGCGCGGCGCTGCAGGCCGAGCTGCAGCAGCGGCTCACCGCGCTCGAGGACGCACTCGAGGCGCTGCTGTTGTCCACCGGTGCGTCGCCATGATCCCTGGATCCGGAGCCTTCCCATGCTGATCGAACGCTTCACCCTCAAGGCCCAGGACGCGATCGAGCGGGCGAGCCGGCTCGCGGTGCGCGAGGGCCACGCCTACGCGACCCCGGCGCACCTGCTGCTCGGCCTCCTCGAGCAGGGCACGAGCGGTCCCTCGCAGCGCTACCTGCAGCTCGCGGCGATCGACGGCGACGCGCTCGCCGCGCGGTTGCGCGAGCACCTCGCGGGGCTGCCGCGCGCGGGCGCGGACGTGCAGGAGACGCGGATCAACCGCGCGCTCGAGGCGCTGTTCATCCGCTCGGACGAGGCGGCCACCGCCTCCGACAACCGCTACATCGGGGTGCAGCACCTGTGGCTCGGTGCGCTCGAGGACGACACGCTCGCGCCGCTACTCGAGGCGATCGAGGCCGATCGGGCACGTCTCGAGGCGGTGTTGCGCGACGGCGGGGGGGGCGGCTACCGGCCGGGCGAGAGCGCGCCCGGGGAGTTCGAGGCGCTCGAGCGCTTCGCCACCGACCTCACCGCCCTCGCGCGCGACGGCGCGCTCGATCCGGTGATCGGCCGCGATGCCGAGATCCGCCAGGTGCTGCAGGTGCTCTCGCGCCGCACCAAGAACAACCCGCTGATCCTCGGCGAGCCGGGGGTGGGCAAGACCGCGATCGTGGAGGGGCTCGCGAGCCGCGTCGCGCGCGGTGATGTGCCCGAGCCGCTGCTCGGCGCCGCGGTGCTCGCCCTCGACATGGGCCAGCTCATCGCGGGCGCGAAGTACCGCGGCGAGTTCGAGGAGCGGCTGCGCAACGTGATCGACGAGGTGACGAGCGCGGGCAACGTGATCCTGTTCATCGACGAGATCCACATGCTCGTGGGCGCGGGGGGGCAGGAGGGCGGCATGGACGCCTCGAACCTGCTCAAGCCCGCGCTCTCGCGCGGTCAGCTCCGGGTGATCGGCGCCACCACGCTCGAGGAGTACCGCAAGCGGATCGAGAACGACCGCGCGCTGACGCGTCGGTTCCAGATCGTGCTGTGCGAGCAGCCCACGGTCGAGGACGCGATCTCGATCCTGCGCGGGCTCAAGGAGAAGTACGAGGTGCACCACGGGGTGCGGATCACCGACGGGGCGCTGAGTGCGGCCGCACGCCTGTCGCACCGCTACCTCACCGACCGCCAGTTGCCGGACAAGGCGATCGACCTGATCGACCAGGCGGCGGCGAGCACCGCCATGGACCTGCACACCAAGCCCGAGGAGATCGAGGCGGTCGATCGCCGGATCCTGCAGCTCGAGATCGAGATCCGCGCGCTCGCGGACGAGACCGATCCGCAGGCGGCCGCCCGCCGCGCGGAGCTCGAGGCCGAACTCGCCGAGCGCAAGCGCGAGAGCGAGGCCATGACGCAGGTGTGGCAGCGCGAGAAGACGGCGCTGCACGAGGTGCAGAAGGCCAAGACCGAGCTCGAGCAGGCGCGTCGCGAGATGGAGATCAAGCTGCGCGAGGAGGACTTCGCGCGCGTGGCGGAGCTGCAGTACAAGATCATCCCCGACCGCGAGAAGACGCTCGCCGATCTCGGCGATCTCGACATCACCGACTACCGCTATCTGCGCGAGGAGGTGGACGCCGAGACGGTGGCGGACGCGGTGGCGCGGCTCACCGGCATCCCGGTCCAGCGCATGCTCGCCGAGGAGCGCGAGCGGCTGCTGCACATGGAGCGCGAACTCGGCGCGCGCGTGATCGGCCAACCGGAGGCGATCGAGGCGATCGCGCGCGCGGTGCGCCGTTCGCGCGCGGGGCTGCAGGATCCCTCGCGTCCGATCGCCTCGTTCCTCATGCTCGGCCCCACGGGCGTGGGCAAGACCGAGCTGTGCAAGGCGCTCGCGGAGTTCATGTTCGACGACGAGTCGGCGCTCGTGCGCTTCGACATGAGCGAGTTCATGGAGAAGCACGCCGTGGCGCGCCTCGTGGGCGCTCCCCCGGGCTACGTGGGCTACGAGGAGGGGGGCCTGCTGACCAACAAGGTGCGCCGGCGGCCGTACTCGGTGCTGCTGTTCGACGAGGTGGAGAAGGCGCACCCCGACATCTTCAACATCCTGCTGCAGGTGCTCGACGACGGCCGGTGTACCGACAGCCAGGGGCAGACGGTCGACTTCACGAACACGATCGTGATCCTCACCTCGAACCTCGGGGCGGGCGAGATCCCGGCCGAGCCGCTCGAGGACGAGGGGCAGCGCGCGGCGGTGCGCGAGCGCGTGCTCGCGCACGTCAAGCGCCACTTCCGCCCCGAGTTCCTCAACCGTCTCGACGAGATCCTCGTGTTCGAGCGGCTGCGGCCCGAGACCATGGAACCGATCGTGCAGATCCAGCTCGCGCGGCTGCGCCGGCTGCTCGCCGACCGTTCGATCGCGCTCGCGCTCGCGCCCGAGGCGGTGGCGCTGCTCGCCGAGCAGGGCTACTCGCCCGAGTACGGCGCGCGCCCGCTCAAGCGCGTGATCCAGCAGCGGCTGCAGGACCCGCTCGCCGAGATGATCCTCGCCGGCTCGATCCCCGACGGCACGCGCGTACAGGTGCGCCGCGACGGCGACCGGCTGGTGATCGAGCCGGAGCGTCCGCCCGCGGACGACGAGGTGTCGACCGCCGAGAGCCCTGCCTCCGAAGCTCCCGCACAGGAGTCCGTGTCATGACGCTCGCCTCCGCCACGACCGCCCCCCCGACCCCGGCCGCCGCGGGCGGGCTGTGGAACACGCTCCGTTCCGTGCCGCCGTGGGTGGTGTACACGGTGGGTGCGGTGGTGCTCGCGCTGCTGCTCGCGGCGGTGGGTGTCTGGTGGTGGCGCCGGCGTCGCGCGCGGGCGCGTGCGGCCGGCACGCCGCCGCGGCCGGCGATCGGACGCCGCACGCTCGTGCGCATCTGGAGGCAGTTCGTGCGCCAGATCCCGCGGGAGTTCCGGCGCACGATCGAGCGCTATCCGACGTTCGTGGTCTTCGGCGAGGCGGCGAGCGGCAAGACGGGTCTGATCTCGCGCTCGACCGACTGGCAGGGGCAGGCGGCGAAGTTCTACTCGAGCTACTCGGTGCGGCCCGAGCTGCAGGTCTACCTCGGTTCGCGCGCGGTGGTGCAGGAGATTCCCGCCGCGCTCATGCACGACACCTCCCCCGCCGCGCGCGCGGCGCTGCACCGGTTGTGGAAGCGGCAGTTCCGCCGCCGCGACCCCATGGTGGTGATCGCGATCAGTGCGGCCGCCCTCAAGGACGCGACGCCGGACGCGCTGCGGCGGCAGGCGCAGCTTCTGCGCGGCAAGATCAACGTGCTGTCGCGGCTGCGGCGGGACCGGATCCCCACGCGCATCGTGCTCACGCACATGGACAAGGTCGACGGCTTCCTCGCGTTCTCGCAGTTTCTCGAGCAGCACGAGATCCCGCTCAAGCTCTCGCTCGAAGGCGAGGACGAGGGCGGACGCGACGCGCTCGCGCACGCGCTCGACCGCTACGAGCGCTACCTGCCGCTCGCCCTGACGTCGCTCAGCGCACGCGCCTACCGCAAGGTGCTCACCTTCCTGCACCGGGCGCCGTCGCTGCTCGCGCTGCTCGACGTGTTCCGCAACACGCTGCAGGAGCCCGATCCGCTGAGCCACGAACCGGCGGTGGGCGAGATCTACCTCACCTCGGAGACGAGCGGCGGCGCGGCGGCCGGTGGCTCGGGTCCGTTCGAGGTGGCGTGGAACGCCGAGCAGATCGCCGAGGAGCGCGCGCGTCGCGAGCGCTGGCACCGGCGGGTGCCGGTGGCGGCGGCGGTGCTGCTCAGCGCCGCGCTCGTGGCGGGCTATCTCGACGAGCGCCGCGACTGGCTCGCGGCCCGCAGCGCGCAGGCGGCGTTCGCGCGCAGCTTCGACGTGGGGCAGACCGCCGCGCTCGAGCGCGAACTCGGCCGCCTCGGTGCGCGCGATCGCGGCGGGCTGCTGTCGGCGCTGCGGCCGCGGTTCTTCACCGGCGCGGCGGCGAAGCTGCGACGCAGCACGCTCGCGACGCTGCGCGAGCACGTGCTGCTGCCCGCCTTCGAGCGGGCGGCGCAGTCGCCGCAGCCGGCCGAGGCGCGGCTCGCTGCGCTCGCGGCCCTGTACGCGAGCCGCGACAACGCGCTCGGCACGCTGCTGCGCGAGCACCTCGAGACGGTGGCGCAGCTCGCCGACATCCCGCCGCACCTGCTCTCGCTCGCGCTGCAGTGCGCCGACAGGCCGTGGCGCGGGGTGGTCACGCTCGCCGCCACGCCCTACCCGCCGGCGGACCGTCCCCTCGCCTCGCCCGAGCCGTGGCACGCCTTCTTCGGCGAGGTGCGCGAGCGCATGCAGCAGGGGCGGATCACGGCGCAGGGGCTGCGTTCGCTGCAGCGCACCGCCGCGCGGCTCGAGACCGCCCTCGCGCAGCTGCGCAACAATGCGCTCGCGCTCGATCTGTACCACGCGCTCGAACGCAGCGCGCCGCTCGAGCTCGGACGCGTGTTTGGCCGCTACGTGGCGAGCCTGCAGCCGCCGACGTGGCTGCGGGCGCACGGCGATGCGATCGCGGCCGCGCTCGCGCTCGTGCGCAGCCGCGGTCTCGACGACGACGCGCTCGAGGCGGTTGGCGACATGCCGCTGCGCGCGTTCGTGCAGCGGCTGCGCAGCCGTGCGCGACCCACCGACGAGCCGGAGCAGGTGCTGCGCTTCACGCTGCTCGGCGAACCGTTCGCCTTCAGCAACCGCACGTGGGACGCGCTGCTGCGCAGCTCGGCCATGCGCGCGCTCGTGCAGCGCTACGTGGCGGCCACCTCGCAGCGCTCGGCGTACGCCTTCTTCTCGGACGCGACCGACTACCCGCCGGTCGCGTTGCGCTTCGGGCGGCGCGGGGCGTTTCTGTTCCGCGGCGACGCGCGGGTGCCGGGAATCTACACGCGCCCGGCGTACGAGACGGAGGTGCGCGCGCAGCTGCTCTCGCTCGGGGCGCTGCTCGACGACGAGACGGCCGCGCCGCGGCTGCCGGCGGCGGTGCGGGCCGATCTCGAGCGGCTGATCGAGACGAAGCTCGCGGCGTACGCGCGGGCATACGCCACGGCGTGGCGGGCTCTGTGCGGGGGCTTCTCGGTGCTGGCGCCCTCGCGCGGTGCGCTGCTGATCGTGCTGCGTCGCATGCGCCGCAGCGACGGTCCGTTCCTGACGC
>RFJN01000437.1 GCA_003694875.1 Planctomycetota bacterium
AGCGGCACCCGCACCCCCCAGTCGAGATCGCGCGTGATCGCGCGCTTGTGCAGCCCGGCGCGGATCTTGCCGAGCGCCTCGGCGCGCACCTGCGGACGCCAGTGCGTCGCATTCTCGATCCACTGCTCGAGCCGCGGTGCGAGCGCGTCGAGGCGCAGGAACAGGTGCCGCGAGGTGCGCAGCACCGGACGGCCGCCGCAGATCGTGCACCGCGGGTCGATCAGCTCCTTCTGCTCGAGCAGCTTGCCGCAACGCTCGCACTGATCGCCGTGCGCGTGCTCGTAGCCGCAGTGCGGACACGTGCCCTCGACGTAGCGGTCGGCGAGAAAGAGCCGGTCGTTTTCGCAGTACAGCTGCTCGACCGTATCGGGCACGACGTAGCCGTTCTCGTAGACCGCGGCGAAGAACGCGCGCGTGGTCTCGTGGTGGATCGGCTCGCTCGTGCGCGAGTAGATGTCGTACGAGATCCGGAACCAGGCGTAGATGCGGCGGTGCACCTCGTGCAGCCGCGAGCAGAACTCCGCCACCGGCAGCCCCGCCTTGCGGGCCGCGATCTCGCTCGTGGTGCCGCTCTCGTCGCTGCCGCCCACGAACAGGACGTCGTGGCCCCGCGCGCGCAGGTAGCGCGCGAGGATGTCGGCCGGCAGATGCGAGCCCACGATGTGGCCCACGTGCGGCACGTTGTTGATGTAGGGAAGCGCCGCGGTCACGAGTGCGCGTGGTGTGGTCGTCATGACGCGCCAAGGTAGCGCTGCGGCCGCTGTGCGTCAAGCGGTGCGAGCGCTGCGAGCGGCTCTACAGTGCGGCTTCGAGGGCGGCGCGATCGTCCGGCTCGAGCTGCAGTGCACCGGGGGTGTCGAGCACCGCGCGCAGCGCGCGCGCCGCCTGCTCGGCCGCCGGGGCCGGCCGCTGCGCGAGCAGTTCGAGCAGCGCGTCGAGACACCCCTCGACACCGCGCTCGAGCTTGGCGAGCAGCGCCATGGCGACCTCCGGTCCCGAGAAGCGCAGCAGCGGTCCGAAGTAGGCGTCCACCTCGCGCGGCAGCTGCGCCTCGCCGAAGGTGCGCAGGATCTGCGGCAGCAGGTCGCGCCAGCGCAGCAGCGCCGCGATGTGGACGGCGGCGAGGCGCGCGTCCTCGCTCGCGGCGAACGCGATCGCGTCCTCGATCGCCATGGCGCCGTGGGTCGGTTCGTCGAGAAACAGCTGCTCGATGCGTTCGCGCACCTCGGGATCGCTCTCGCGGGCGTGCCGCTCGAGCAGCGCGCTCAGAAAGAGGTAGCTCGGAACCGGGCCCAGACACCGCAGACGGTCGGCGCGCTCGCGCGCATCGATCCCGTCCCAGTCCTCGAGGATCTGCTCGAGCCGCCCGGCCGCCCGCACGCGCTCCTCGTACAGCGCCTCGCTCACCGAGTCGAGCGGCTGTCCGGACGCGAGCGCACGCCGCTCCCAGATCACCAGCATGGGGTCCCACTTGGGCTCGCCGTCGCGCTCGGCCTCGAGCAGCAGCAGCGCCTGCTCGCCGCGGGCGCGATCCTGGCGGAACAGCTGCAGGAACAGCGCGCGGGCGCGTGCGCGCCGACCGGCTCGCAGCGACACGAGCCCCGCGAGCTCGAGCGCGTCGGGATCGTCGGGGCTGAGCGCGAGCGCCTGCACCGCCTCCTCGGCCGCGCGGTGCCGGTCGCGCTCGACGAGCAGCATGGCGCGGCCGAGCAGCGCCGGCACGAAGTCGGGCTGCTGCTCGAGCACCTCGCCGTACAGCGCGAACGCGGTCTCCGGGTCGGCGAACTCCTTGCGGTACAGGTGCGCAAGCGCGGTGCGCGAGGCGAGGTCGTCGGGAACGAGCTCGAGCGCCTCCTGCAGACACGCGGCGGCCGCCTCGGGATCGCCCTCGGCGCGCAGGGTGTAGGAGCGCTCGCGCAGCGCACGGGTGCGCCGGCGTCGCGTGACCTCCTCCTCCTCGAGCCGCCCCTCCGACAGCAGCCACGCCTCGACCTCCTCGAGCGAGAGCTGCTGCGGCTCGGGACGGTAGACCGCCTCGAGCGTGGGCACCTCGGGCCGTCCGATGCACAGCACCGGCTGCCGGTAGCGCCACGAGCGGTCGCCCGGGGCGTAGCCGCCGCGCACCGAGATCGCCTCCTCGCCCGCCCGCAGCTCGCCGGGAAGATCACGCCGATCGGGGTTGCGGTACCAGCGCAGCGCGTAGGTGTGCAGCGGCTCGAGCAGCGCCTCGGGGATCGAGAACGTGGCGCGCCGGCGCGCGCCGCCCGGAGCGAAATCGGGCTCGTCCTCGCCGTCGGCGCACTCGTCCATCCACGACAGCAGCTGCAGCTCGTCGCCCTGCCGCTGCAGCCGCGCGCTGCGCTGCGAGGGGGCCGCGAAGCTCCGACGGCTCGGGGTCAGAAGCTCCGGGGCGTCGGCGAGCACCTCCGGCGCGATCACGTCCGAGGAGGTGGTGTCACTGCTCGGCAGGATCGCCTCGAGCGCGGGCGGCAGGGCGCTCGCGGCGGGCGCGCTCTGCGCCCTCGAGCGGCCCGACGGCGTGGGTGGATCGAGGGGGATCGAGGCGTCGGCCTCGGTCAGCCAGTCGAGCGGATCCTCGGGTTGGCTCTCCGGTCCCGGCTCCGGTTCGGCGGGAGCGACGGGCGCGGGCGGTTCGGTCGCGGCGGGCTCGGGGCCGAGGGCCCACGCGAACTCGTCGAGCCGGCGCTTGCGCCGGGCCTTGGTCGCCTCGCTCGCCGCGGGACGGGGGCGGACGGGGGGTGGTGTCCGTTCGGTGGGCGCG
>RFJN01000066.1 GCA_003694875.1 Planctomycetota bacterium
CTGGTCGGCTGGGATCAGGAGACGTACATGCCGCCCCGGGCGCAGGCGCGTCGCGCCGAGCAGCTCGCGCTGCTGAGCGAGCTGCGCCACCGTCGCTTCACCGATCCCCGGATGGGCGAACTGCTCGAGGCGCTGCCCGAGCCCGAGGTGCGCGAGACACTCGGTGAGGTCGCGGCCGCCAACGTGCGCGAGACCGCGCGCAGCTACCGGCGGGCGACGTGCCTGCCCTCGAGCTTCGTGGCCGAACTCACCCGCGTGTGCGCGCACGCGCACGAGGCGTGGATCGAGGCGCGCAAGAACGCCGACTTCGCGCAGTTCGCCCCGCACCTCGAGCGCATCGTCGCCCTCAAGCGCGAGGAGGCAGATCGCGTGGGCTTCGAGGACGAACGCTACGACGCGCTGCTCGACGTCTACGAGCCGGGGGCGCGCACGCGCGAGATCGCCCCCATGCTCGCCTCGCTGCGCGAGCGGCTCGTACCGATCGTGCAACGCGTGGCGGACGGCACCGAGGCGCAGGACGGCGCAGAGGACGGGCGGCGCTGGCCCGTCGAGCAACAGAAGCAGTTGTGTCGTCGCGTCGCGGCGGCCATGGGCTTCGACTTCGAGGCCGGACGGCTCGACGAGTCCGCCCACCCGTTCTGCTCCGGCATCGACGTCGGGGACGTGCGGCTGACCACGCGCTACGACGAGCGGGACGCAGCCGGCGCCCTGTTCGGCGTCATGCACGAGACGGGCCACGGGCTGTACGAACAGGGGCTCGACCCGGAACGGTTCGGCACACCCGCCGGCGAGGCGTGCTCCACCGGCATGCACGAGTCGCAGTCGCGGCTGTGGGAGAACCAGATCGGACGCAGTCGCCCCTTCTGGGAGCACTTCTTCCCGATCCTGTGCGCCACGTTCCCGCAGGCGAGCGAGGGCCTCGATCTCGAGAGCTGGGTGCGCCGGATCAACCGGGTGCGCCGCTCGCTGATCCGCGTCGAGGCGGACGAGGTCACCTACAACCTCCATATCCTGCTGCGCTTCGAACTCGAGCGCGATCTGCTCGAGCAGCGGCTCGCGGTCGCCGACCTGCCCGCGGCATGGAACGCGAAGATGGAGGCCTACCTCGGGCTCACCCCGCCCGACGACGCACAGGGGGTGCTGCAGGACATCCACTGGTCGTTCGGCGGCTTCGGCTACTTCCCCACCTACACGCTCGGCAACCTCTACGCGGCCCAGATCCACGACGCGCTGCGGGCGGCGTTCCCCGATCTCGACGACATGCTGCGCCACGGCCGGCTGCTCGAGATCCGGGACTGGCTGCGGGACAAGATCCACCGACGCGGCATGGTGCTGCGCGCACCCGCGCTGCTCGAGGAGGTGACCGGCGCGCCCCCGAGCGCCGAGCCGTTTCTGCGCTACATCGAGCGCAAGGTGGAGGCGCTGGCGTAACGATCCGCCGCGCGGGGCGAGCGGACGCGCCACACCCACGTGGACAGGGAGTCCTTGCGGCAACCGACGATGGTGGACAACACGCCGGAGCGCGACCGGCCTCGCGAGACAGACGACCCGTCGGCTGGCTACGAGGCCATCGCGCAGCGCTTCGTGACGTTGCGCGAGTCGAGCCGTGTGGGCGCGGCCCTCGTCGCACGCTGGGCCGAGCGACTCCCTCCCGGGGCGCGGGTGCTCGATCTCGGCTGCGGGGCCGGCCGCCCCGTCAGCGAGCTGCTGGTTGCGCGCGGCTGCGAGGTCTACGGCATCGACGCATCGCCCACCCTGCTGGCGCTGTTTCGGCGCCGCTTTCCGACCGCGCCGACCCGCTGCGAGCCCGTACAGACCTCGACGCTGTTCGGGATCGCGTTCGACGCCGCCGTCGCGATCGGACTCGTGTTCCTTCTGCCGCCGCTCGCGCAGCGACGGCTGATCGAGCGTGTTCGCGCCGCGCTCCGGCCCGGAGGTCGGTGGCTGTTTTCTGCGCCCGTCGAGCGCGGGCGGTGGCGCGACGTGCTGACCGGGCGCACGTGCTGGTCGCTCGGACGCCGTCTCTACCGACGGCAACTGCTACGCGCAGGGTTTCGCGAGATCCACGAAGAGCAAGACGAGGGGGGAAACCACCACTACGACGCTCGAGCGTGAGAAGCCGCCCCCCTGGGGTGCCGACCGGGACGCTGCCACGAAACACGACGACCGCCGCGCGGACGCGCGGCGGTCGCTGTCGGGCCTGCCCGGGACGAGACGCGCGGAACGCTACTTGCCCGCGATCTCCTTGAGCCGGGCCTCGAAGCGCGGATCGAGCGGGTGGCCGATCCAGTCGATCTTGCCGTTCACGACGATCGCCGCGGTCGGAATGCCGCGCACGCCGTAGAGCCGGCCGGTGTCGCTGCCGAAGCCCACGATGTAGTCCATCTTGCCGCCGGCCTTGATCATGCTCTCGATGAACGACTTGACCTTGGGGTTGTTCGGATCCTCATCGCTGAGGCCGACAATGCGAATGCCCTTGTCCTTCAGTTCCTTGTGCAGCGCGTTGAGGTGCGGGATCGAGCGACGGCACGGCGGGCACCACGTCGCCCAGAACTCCACGACCACCGCCTTGGCCCCCTTGCTCAGCGAGGCGAGCGTCGGGGTGCCCTTCACGTTGAACCACGTCGTCGCAGAGATCTCGGGCGCCTTCTCTCCCGCCTTGACGAGCCCTTCGGCCCGCGGGCTGAAGAGCAGGAACGCCGCCACCCCCAACGCTGCCAGTCCCACCACAACCTTCGTCCGTGCCATCGTCTTCCCCTTTCTCCGATTGCTCGGTCTTCTCCCCCGACGGGGCAGCTCGCTGCCCCGCCTGCCAGGTGCGCAGCGGTTGGACGCCGCGTCCCGGTTCCCCATTCAAGGCTGCCGTGCGTCGGTGCACGGGCCGGGTTTCTGCGGCACGATATCCATTTCCGTCCCGGTCTGTTCCCGACCACCGCGGACGGAACGCCTCCTCACGGCTCGATCGGCCGGGGCGCTCAACGCTCGCGGTAGACGATCCGACCGCGGCTCAGGTCGTAGGGCGACAGCTCGATCGTCACCTTGTCGCCCGGGGTGATCCGGATGTAGTAGCGCCGCATCTTGCCCGAGACGTGCGCGAGCACCTCGTGCCCGTTCTCGAGCTTCGCCCGGAAGCGCGCATTCGGCAAGGCTTCGGTCACGACCGCCTGTACGGTGATGGGTTCTTCCTTCGCCAACGTCGTCTTGCTCCTTCGGATGCGTGGCCGTCACGGCCACGGTGTCTCGGTCCCGGCTCGATCCACGACGAGACCGACTATCTTAGGCGCTCTCCCGCACGCGAACAAGCGGCGGTCGTCGACCGGGCCGCGCGAGAGCCCCGGCTGGGTGCGCCATGGCGCCGCGGTGCGCGATCGAGAGCAACGCGCCTTGCGGGGTGTCGGGGCGGTGAGCCGTTGTCGGCCCGAAGTCGGGTCCCGCAAGGTTGTGGGGCTGTTTGTC
>RFJN01000438.1 GCA_003694875.1 Planctomycetota bacterium
CCGCACGAGGTCGGTGGCGTCCGGGGGCGCGTATTCGATCGTGAGCACCCGCAGCCCCGAGCGCCGCAACGCGAGGAAGCGTTCGCGCAGCCGCGCCGCGTCGCTGCCCGGCCGGACCTTCCGGTAGCGGCGGGTGGCGAAGTCGTAGCGCACGAACAGCCCCTCCGCGAGCGCCGCGTCGAGGTGGGGACGCACCGCGGGATAGAGCGCGAGCCCCTGGTTCAGCACGAGGAGACTGTCTGGGAAACGCCGACGCAAACCGGCGATGATCTGCGCCATGGCATGCGCCGCCCCGCGCCAGGTCTCGGGATCGCGCTCCTCGAGCCACGGCCCCACGTCGGCGGTGTCGAGAAACAGCCCGTCGAAGCCGCGGGCGAGCAGCCGCGCGGCGCGGGCGAACACGTGCGCCTGCCAGCGGGGATCGCGGGGATCGACGCGCCACGCCCCGGGCCAGTCGGGGTTGGGCTCGACGAGCCACGGGGCGCGGGCGTGCCGCGGCCAGGCCGGGTCGTGTTCGGCGATCTCGCCGAGCGAGAGGTAGGCGAGCACGAGCCGGCGTCCGTTGCCCGACAGCTCGCGCGGCGGGCGCCGCACCGCGGCGTCGAGGATCGCGATGTCGAAGCCCTCGAGATCGGCGGGGGCGAGATCCTCGGCGTAGCAGCACACGAACCGCAGCGGGGTGTCGGGGTCGCGAAGCCGCTCGCGCAGTCCGGGCGTGGCCCGGCAGCCGGCCGCGACGCACAGCATGCCGAGCAGGGCAGCGATGGGATGCGCTGCCCACCGCACACGCGCCCGAGCGGTCGCCTCTTTCCGCATGCCTCTCGCCCCCCGGCCCGACCGCCCCGCGCCACGCGGGAGCTCCATCGGTCGCTTCGTCACGTTGACGCCCGGACTGCAGCGCGTTATGCTGCAGGACCTTTCGCGCTCGAGCCGCGGCAGCGCATGGGCGCGGCCGGACGCACCGATCGCGAGCCTCCAACGACTTCGAGGAGTGGCCCGGTGTTCGAAGCGATCACCGAGAGTATGACATCGGCGCTCGACAAGCTGCGCGGCCGGCGGCTGACCGAGGCGAACATCGACGAGGCGCTGCGCGACGTCAAGAAGGCGCTGCTCGCCGCGGACGTCAACGTGCGCGTGGTCAAGCAGTTTCTGGACGACGTCAAGCGACGCGCGGTGGGACAGAAGCTGCTCGACGGGATCGCGCCGGGGCAGCAGGTCGTCAAGGTGGTGCACGACGCGCTCGTCGAGCTCATGGGCGGGCAGACCGACGCCACGATCCGGCGCAACCCGAAGTCGGGCCAGCCCACGATCATCATGATGTGCGGGCTGCAGGGCTCGGGCAAGACGACGAGCTGCGGCAAGCTCGCGCGCATGCTCAAGCACAAGGGCCACCGCCCGCTGCTCGTGGCGGCGGACCTGCAGCGACCCGCGGCGATCGAACAGCTGCGCACCCTCGGCGAGCAGGTCGGGGTGCCGGTCTACGCCGAGGAGCCCGGCTGGCGGCGCGGCAAGCCGGTCAAGGTGTGCCAGCGGGCGGTCAAGCAGGCCGAGCGCGAGCAGCACGACTTCGTGATCCTCGACACCGCGGGGCGGCTGCACATCGACCGCGAGCTCATGGACGAGCTCGGCGCGATCCGTTCGAAGCTCTCGCCACACAACGTCTTCCTCGTGATCGACGCCATGACCGGGCAGGACGCGGTGGCGTCGGCGCGCGAGTTCAACGAGCAGCTGCCGCTCGACGGGGTGATCCTGACCAAGCTCGACGGCGATGCACGCGGCGGTGCGGCGCTGAGCGTGCGGGCGGTCACCGGCAAGCCGATCAAGTTCATCGGCACCGGCGAGAAGCTCGACAAGCTCGAGCCGTTCCACCCCGACCGCATGGCGGGCCGCATTCTCGGCATGGGCGATGTGGTGACGCTCGTCGAGAAGGCGCAGCAGGTGATCTCGCAGGAGGACGCCGAGGACGCGGCGGTGAAGCTGCTCTCGGGGGCGGGCTTCACCTTCGACGACTTCCTCAAGCAGATGCAGTCGATCAAGAAGCTCGGGCCGATCCGCAACTGGCTTGGCATGATTCCGGGCCTCGGCGCAGCGCTCAAGGACATGCCGATCGACGACGGCGAGATCACCGCGATCGAGGCGATGATCCAGTCGATGACGCGTGCGGAGCGGCGCAACCCCGACATCATCAACCACAGCCGCCGCATGCGCATAGCGCGCGGCAGCGGCCACAGCGCGCACGAGGTCGCCTCGCTGATCAAGCAGTTCAAGCAGGTGCAGAAGGTGATGAAGGACATGGGCAAGAGCGCGGGCTTCCGCAGCATGTTCGGCCGCGGTCGCAAGGAGTTGCAGGAGAAGATCGCGCAGTCGGCGCAGGCCGCGCGCCGCAAGCGGCGCAAGCCGTTCTGAGGGGGGCGGTCGGGGCGTGCGGCCCCGCTCTTGACAGATCCGTAAGATAGGGGCTCGCCCGTCGGCCGCCGTGCCGGGGCGGGCATGTCGCAGATCGTGACCAGGGAAGGAGCGACGAGAACCCCATGGCCGTGAAGATTCGGCTGCAGCGCCACGGGCGGCGCAATCGTCCGTTTTTCCGCATCGTGGCCGCCGACGCGCGCTCGCCGCGGGACGGCAAGAGCATCGAGACGCTCGGGATCTACGATCCGGCGAACACGCTCGGCAAGGACGCCGAGACGTTCCGCCTCGATGTGGAGCGGGTGCAGTACTGGCTCGAGCACGGTGCGCAGCCCACCGAGACGGTGCGCTCGATCCTGCGCAAGAAGCAGATCGCGCTGCCGTGGCGTGCGCGCAAGATGGAGCGGCGGCTCGCGCTCGCGGCCGAGCGCAAGGCGGCGCGCGCCGACGGCAAGACGCTTCCGAAGATCGGCAGCAAGGCGCAGCGGCGCAAGGCCGAGAAGGCGGCCATGGCGAAGGCGGCCGAGCTCGGTCTCGACACGAAGAAGGCCCGTCGCGCGGCGAAGAAGGCGAAGTAGCGCGCCCTTCGACCGACGCAGCGGGCGGCCGGGGAGTCTCGGGGCGTGCAGATCGACGTCGTGACGCTCTTTCCCGGCATGCTCGAGGGCATGGTCGGCGCCAGCATCGTGGGGCGCGCACGGCAGGCGGGGATCTGCGAGATCCGGCTGCACGATTTGCGCACCTGGGGCGAGGGGCGCTGGCGCAAGGTGGACGATCGCCCCTACGGGGGCGGGCCCGGGATGGTGATCCGGTGCGAGCCGGTCTACCGGGCGCTCGAGGCGGTGCTGCAGCGCCCGGTGGGCCCGGGCACGCCGCCGGTGAGTCAGCCGCCGCGCACGCGTGCGCTGCTGCTGACGCCGCAGGGTCGGCGGCTCGATCAGCCGCTGGTGCGCGAGCTGGCGCGGGCCGAGCGGCTGGTGTTGTTGTGCGGGAGGTACGAGGGCTTCGACGAGCGCATTCGGCGGGGCCTGGGACTCGAGGAGGTGTCGATCGGCGACTACGTGCTGGCCGGAGGCGAGGCGGCCGCCGCGGTGGTGATCGAGGCGGTGGTGCGGCTTCTGCCGGGAGCGCTCGGGCACGAGGGCTCGGCCGAGGACGAGTCGTTCGCGGATGGGACGCTGGAGTATCCGCAGTACACGCGCCCCCCGGTGTTCCGCTCCATGGCGGTCCCGGAGGTGCTGCGCAGCGGCGACCACCAGGCGGTGGAGCGCTGGCGGCGGGCGCAGGCGCTCGAGAGGACTCGGGCGCGTCGGCCCGATCTGCTTCGCGAGGGCGGAGCGGACGCGGGTGGGCGACGAGAGGTGGACGACGGTGGTAGCGAGGCGTAGACGCCCCCAGGGGAGCGCGCCGGGGAGAACGAAACGATGGACAAGCTGAAGCTCGTCGAACAGGACTACCTCAAGGACGAGGTGCCGGTGTTCCACATCGGCGACACGGTCGGGGTCAAGGTCCGGATCCGCGAGGGCGAGAAGGAGCGGATCCAGGTCTTCACCGGCACGGTGATCGCCCGCAGCGGCAGCGGGATCAACGAGTACTTCACCGTGCGCCGGATCGTGGCGGGCGAGGGCGTCGAGCGGCGCTTCCCCCTGCACTCGCCCTCGATCGCGGGCATCGAGGTCAAGCGCCGCGGCAAGGTGCGTCGCGCCAAGCTCTACTACCTGCGCGACCGGGTCGGCAAGGCGACCAAGGTCAAGGAGCTGATCGAGGCGCGCGAGGAGGGCAGCACCCGCAAGCGCCGCAAGCGGGGCGCGACCGCGCGGCTCAACCGCCTCAAGGGCGAGAGCACCAAGAAGGCCGCGAGCAAGAGCGAGGCCCGCAAGGAGCGCAAGAAGCGCAAGAAGAAGGCGGCCAAGAACAAGAAGAAGCAGGAGGTCGCGACCGCGCAGGGCTGACGCCCCGCGCAGCGCACCGACGCTTCGACGCCACGACACCCCGGGGCGCGCGCACCGCGCACGCGCCCCGGGGTGTTGCCGTTGCCGCCCCCGCCCCGCCGTTCGACGGGCGGCGGTGCCATGGCCCGTCCCGGGCGGGGCTGGTGCGGGCGGGGATGATCGCCGCCGCTACAGGATCTCGCGAAAGCGAGGCAAGGCCGACCTACGTTCCGGACCGCCGCGGCCACCCGACCAAGGCCGGTGGCGAGGCGGCGCGCGGAGACGTCGAGGGCGCAACGCACCGTTCGCTCCCTGCTTCGTAATCCGCACACCTACCCCCTTCGACCACGGAAAGCTTCGCAAGAACGACAACGAGGTCGTGGCAACGAATGCGCTTCTCGAGATCGTGACATGCCAGGGTTTCCGGAGTTCCTGGGTTCCTCATTGTCTTCTCGATCCTGGCGCTGGAACAGAAACTCGCGGGAGTGGTCACCAGAAGGGGTAGTAGTGTCCCGCAAGGTGGTGTAAGAGGACGAGGCCCCACGCGGTCGCTGTGACGCTGTTCGTTCCGCTCCCCCCGGAAGGCAAGGCAAGCGCCTTCCGAGCGTGCCCCTGCGCCCGCGAACCGTCGCTTATCGCTGCTGCTGCGCCGGGGTGGTCGTCTCGAGCAGCCGGCGCAGCGCGTGCTCGAGGCGTTCGAGCTGCTCGGCCGCCTCGGTGAAGCGACGCTCGGCCTGCAGCGCGAGATAGCGCTCGAACGCCGCGTTCGCCTCGGCGGCGAGGGCGTGCACCGCGGACGCGGCGACAGGCCCCGCGGTGCGCGTCGCGGCGACCGGCTGCGGCGCCGGGACGGACGGGGTCGGCGGGGGACCGGTGCGCGCGACGGGCTCCGGCGGCGGCGCGCCGCCGAGCAGGTGCTCGAGCGCCTGCTCGAGCCGTCGGCCCCAGCCGAGCCGCTCGCCGTGCATCACCACCACGAGCCGCAGCTCCGGATACGCGGCGGTGCGGGCGCGCAGGAAGATCGGCTCGACGTACAGCAGCGTGCGGCCGAGCGGGATCGCAAGCACGTTGCCGCGGATCACCTCCGAGCCGCTCGACTCCCAGAGCGTGAGCACCCGCCGCAGATCGCCGTCCTGATCGATCTTGCTCTCGACCTGCTGCGGCCCGAGCACCGTGCGGTCCTTGGGCATGAGGTAGGTGAGCAGCTTGCCGTAGTCCGGCCCGTCGCACAGCCCCGCGATCCAGCCCACGAGCACCTGCCGCCCCTTGGGGGTGAACGGCAGGATCACCGCCATCTCGGGCTCGCGGCGCCCCGGCCGCTGCCACATGACGTAGTACGGCTCGACCGGCACCACGCTGCCGGCGTAGTTCTCGGTCGCGCGCACCCACAGGTCCTCCTGGTTGTAGAAGACCTCGGGATCGGTCATGTGGTAGCGCGCGGCCATGAGCCCCTGGCACAACAGCAGCTCGTGCGGGTAGCGCACGTGCGCGCGCAGCGCGGCGGGCATGGCGTCGGCCGGACGGAACAGCCCGGGGAAGACGCGCTGCCAGGCGGCGATCACGGGATCGGCGGGATCGAAGACATACAGCTGCACCGTCCCCTCGTAGGCGTCGACCACCGCCTTGACGGCGTTGCGCACGTAGTTCGCCCCGTCGAGGTGCTCGAGCGGCCGGTCCGAGATCGTCTCGCCGTCCGAGAGCGGGATCGTCTCGCGCGCGCGGAACGGAGCGCTGTAGGGGTAGTGGCTCGAGGTGGTGTAGGCGTCGATCACCCAGTACAGACGCCCCTCGGCGAGCACCACGTACGGGTCGGTGTCGAGGGTGAGAAACGGCGCGAGCGCCGCCACGCGCTCGCGCACGGTGCGCCGCCACATCATGCGGCTCGTCGGCTCGAGATAGCTCGAGAGCAGAAGCGGCGTTCCGTCGAACTTCCAGCCGAACACCACCCGGCGCCAGAAGTTCGAGAACGCCACGCCGCCGCGGCCCGTATAGCGCGTGTAGACGTTGTCGCTGCCGTGCGGGTAGTCGAACTCGGGCTCGCGGCTCGCCACCACCACCGGCTCGACGGTGCGCTCGCCGTAGTAGATCTCGGGCCGTCGCACCGCGAGCTCGGGCGCCTCGGCGCGCGGCGGGATGTCGCTCACGAGCAGGTGCGGAAGCCCCTCGGGCGTCACCTCGCTCACGCCCGCGAGCGTGATCCCGTAGCCGTGGGTGTACTTGAAGCGACGGTTGATGAAGGTGCGGTTGCGCGCGGGCAGGTGCGTGATGTCGAGCTCGCGCGCCGACACCATGACCTGGCGGTAGCGGCCGCCGAAGCGGTAGCGATCGATGTCGACGTCGTGGAAGTCGTAGTACAGCCGCAGCTCCTGGAACTGGTCGTAGACCTCGAGCAGCGCCCGCCAGTCCCACAGCCGGACCTCGTCGAGAAGCGGCCGGTAGCGCTCGAGCGTGGCGCGATCGAGCCGCGGCGATGCGTCGAACGGCTGCACGTTCGCGCGGGCGAGGCCGAACGCCTCGCGCGTGAACCGGATGTGGTCGGCGAGATACGGCTTCTCGTACGAGATCTCGCGCGGCACGACGACGAGCCACTGCACGAGCTGCGGCACACCCCACAGCCCGGTCAGCCACACGAGCCCCACCGCCACCCAGCTCGTCGCCGCCCACGAGAGCGAGCCCACCTCGGGCTCGGCCACCGCCTCGCCGCGGCGAAGCGCCCCGATCCGCCGCAGGCTCGAGACGAGCGGCAACGCGGTGAGCAGCGCGATCAGCACCGCCCCGATCGCGTAGGCGGGCGCACGCACGTGCACGTCGGTCCAGCCGGGGCCGGTGAGCACGCCGTGCTCGCTGTAGAGCAGCTCGTAGCGCTCGAGCCATGCGCCCCACGCCAGCACCAGCCCCGCGAACGCGGCGGCGAGCAGCACCGGCAACCGCGCGCGCTCCTGCTCGAGCGGGCTCGCGAACTCGCGACGCGGCACGAAGCTGCCGTCGGGCCGCATGCGGAAGTACGACCAGAGCGTGGCGAACAACCCGCAGGCCACGGTCCAGACGAGACCGCCGTAGAGACGGTCGTACAAGGGCAGACGGAAGAGATAGAAGCTCGCGTCGCGACCGAACACGGGCTCTGTCACCCCGCTCGCCCCGCCGTGGTACGCGAGCGCAAGCGTCTGCCACGCGCCCGCGCCGAGCGCCGCGCCGCCGAGGGCCGCGACGAGCGGCACGAGCCGCACCACGAGCGGCCGCGGCGCGGGGGTGCGCCGGACGAGCAGCGCCACGGGCAGCGCCGCACCGAGCGCTCCCCCCAAGAGCGCGATCGCCTCCCAGCGCAGCTGCGTCCAGAACCGGCCTCCCTGCCCGAGCGCGTCGTACCACAGCCATTCGGCCCAGAACGACCACAGCCCGGGCAGGGTGAAGCTCGCGAGCAGCGCGAGCGCCCCGAGCGCTGCGAGCACCGATCGGCCGCGCCGCCAGCCCACCGCGAGCAGGCCGAGCCCGAGACCACCGAGCACGATCAGAAAGGCGATGTACACGTCCCCTCCTCCCCGGCGCTCCCGCCGCGTCGGCCCCCCGGTC
>RFJN01000439.1 GCA_003694875.1 Planctomycetota bacterium
CGAGTTCACCGCGCGGGGACATGCGCTGCTGCGCGCGATCCGCGAGGCGGCCGTGCCGGTGATCGCGGTGCTCGACGGGCTGTCGCTCGGCGGCGGCTCCGAACTCGCGCTCGCCTGCGACGCGATCGTGGCGACCGGCCGCGGATCGCTCGGCTTCCCCGAGACGGGGATCGGGATCTATCCCGGTCTCGGCGGCACGCAGAACCTGCCGCGGCGGGTGGGCACGGGCCTCGCCCGCTACCTGATCTATACCGGCGCGGTGCTCGGGGCCGAGCAGGCGGCCGAGCTCGGACTCGTCGACCGGCTCGTGGCGCTCGAGGAGCTCGACGAGGCGATCGCCGAGATCGCGCGGGCGGGCAAGCCTGCGGGCGAGCGCCGGCCCACCGAGCCCACCGGCCGCTGGGCGGAGATCGCGCGCGCGTTCGACGTGCCGGCGGACGCGATCCTCGCGGGTGAGGTGACGTCGGACGACCCCGAGATCGCCAGGGCGTACGAGCGGGTGCGCACGCGCAAGGCGCCGCTCGCGCTGCGCAAGGCCGACGCGCTGATCGGCCGCGCGCTCGAGCTGCCGTACGACGAGGGGCTGCGGGCCGAGCTCGCGGGCCTCGAGGAGATCTTCCGCAGCCACGACGCGCTCGTGGGCCTGCGCTCGGTGCTCGACCGCTCGCGCCCGAGCTTCGAGGGCCGCTGAGGGCACTCCGCCCGCGGCCCCGACCGCGTCCTGTCGGGGCCGCGGAGGCTCGGTGAACTGCGCAGGGCGGACACTGCAATCCATCGGGTCAACCGGATCCCGATCGCTCGTGCACGGGTTCCGACACCACGCCGCTCGCGGGGCGACCGGACGGAAAGTCGGAGCAGGACGCGGGGAGGCCTTCGCCTGCTCCCGGACACACCGCATCTTGTTGACATCACTTGCGTTGCAGCTTCCTCGATGCCACACTGGCGACGTTCGGGAACTCCTACGATATCGGGAGGCCAACCATGTTGTTCGTTTCGCAGTCCACCGCACAGGCCGGGCAGACGCGCGGCCGCGGGCGGCAACACGTGCGTGTCACGGGACACGCCCGGGCCTGGCTCGTGGCGCTCGTGCTCTTCGCGGCGAGTGCGGTTCCAGCGCAGGCGGCGAGCTTCACGCTGATCGCACAGACGGGAGCCGGTTCGGCGTACACGTCGCTCACCGCACCGGACGGGCGCGTCAACCCGGTCATCGCCGACAACGGACAGGTCGCGTTCTGGGCGCAGACCGCTACGTTGTCCCAGCAGATCGTGCGCAGCGACGGAACGTCGTCGATCCTGATCCGCGAAGCGTTGTCGGGGGCGCCGGAACAACTCGGCACGCGGGGCCTGGCGATCAACGCCACGGGGCAGGTGGCGTATGCAACGACGTCAGGCTTCAGCAGCGGGACGCTCTACGTCGGAGACGGAAATACCAACACTGTCATCGCCACCGCGCCCAACACGTGGAGTTTCTCGGACCTGTCGATCCGGGCCGACGGCGGCGTGGTGGGTTACTATTCGTCGCCCACAAGCGATTCCGTTCGCCTGTGGCTGCCCGGCAGCAGCACCACCATCGTCGACGCGGCCACGTCCCCCTATTACACGTTCTGGGATACGGACGTGTCCGCGACGGGCCAGTACGTCAGTTTCCTGGCGCAGCCTGACGATCCCAATCTGCCGCTGGCCGTGGCGAGAGTGGAACTGGTCGGTGGCGTCCCCGGCCCCGTGACGGACGTGAGCAGCGGACTCGGTCTCACCAACGTCGGGGCCCAGAGCATCAACGACAGCGGAACGATCGCCTTCGTGGGATTCACCAGCGCCGATTCCCTGCTGTATACCGCGGCGGTCGGTGCGGCCCCCACGCAGTTGCTGTCTGCCAGTGCCGCCGGACTGACGTCGATCGATGGCGTGTCGATCGACAACGCGGGGAACGTCCTCTATCTCGCGAACAGCGGTACCGCCTCGGCAGCGCTGTACGACACGACCCGTGGACGTCTGATCGGCGTGGGTGATCCCCTCTTCGGTGCGCAGGTCCAGGACCTCGCCATCCACCCCACCGGTGCCCTCAACAACAACGGCCAGTTCGCGTTCTGGGCGAAGCTCAGCGACGGACGCGAGGTGGTCGCGCGCGCCGATCTGTTGTCGACGGGAACCCTCGCGGTGCCGGAACCGGGGACGGTGGGCTGTCTCGCCTTGGCGCTGCTGGCGTCGTGGCTCGGCGTGGCGCGCGGTCGACGGGTGAACTGACCCCCGCCTTCGTGCCCCTTTGACACGGCCGCCGGCGTCGCCCTCGAGGCGTCGCAACGCGCGGCGTGCCGCGCCTACGGGGGCAGCGGGGAACGTTGGCACAAGAGAGGTAGGAGAGGAATGCTCCGCACGAAACGATGGCCGATCGCCGGTGTGGCGAGCCTCGGTCTTCTCGCGGCGCTGTCGCACGTGCTGCTCGCTCCCGCAACGGCGCGGGCCACCACCTTCACGCTTGTTGCCGAAACCGGCACCGGTTCGGCGTACACATCGCTCACCCCGGCCCCGGCGTTCTCGTTGCCCGATTCGCGCATGTTCCCGGTCATCAACGACGCGGGCGAGGTCGCCTTCTGGGCACAGAGCGCGACCGGCCAGGAGATCGTGCGCGGTAACGGCAGTGCGCTCGTCACGATCCATCAACTGACCGCCGGCGGAAGCACCAGCTACCGTTTCGCCGGTCTCGCCATGAACAGCGCCGGTCGGGTCGCGTTCGCAACAACCACCGGCTTCACCTCCAGCACGCTTCTCGTCGGCGACGGAACGGGGCCGGCCTCCGTACGCGCCAGCGGGGGCGCCAATGCATTCAGCGATCTGTCGATCGCCGCCGACGGCACCGTCGTGGAGAGCACCTACGACGACACGCTCAACTACACGTTGCTGCGAGCCTGGCAACCCGGCGCCACCACCGCCACGGTGCTGGCCGATACCTCCACCAACGTCTACGGCTCCTTTGCCTTCACCGACATTTCCGCGGACGGTCGCTACGTGGCATTCGGCGTTCCCTATGTGGGCAGTTCCAACGCCACGGTAGGCCGGATCGACCGCGCGACCGGGCTGACGACGACGGTGGCGACGTCCGCCGAGATCCCCAATGCCGTGAGCGTGAGCATGAACGATCTCGGCACCGTCGCCGTCGTGTCGAGCACCCAGCCGTACTGGAGTTCCACCCCCGGGCAGACCGCCCTCTACACCCGCGCGGTGGGCGGTCCCCTCACGCTCTTCGCGACCGCGGCCACCCTCGGCGTGACGTCGATCGACGCGGTCTCGATCGACAACGCCGGTAACCTTCTGTACCTCACCGACGCAGGGACCGCCTCGGCCGCGATCTACGACGCCACGCTCGGCCGCCTCATCGGCGTCGGCGACTCGCTGTTCGGCTCGGTCGTGAGCGACATAGCGATGCACGAGGCGTTCGCGCTCAACAACAACGGCCAGTTCGCGTTCTGGGCGAAGCTCAGCGACGGACGCGAGGTGGTCGCGCTCGCCGACACCGGCCGGGGGGCTGCCGCTCCGGGGCCCACCGTGCCCGAACCTCGCTCCTCTTCGCTTCTCGAGGTGCTCGGCACAGTGATCGCCCTGCGGTTCGTGAGCACGTACGGAGAGCGTCCGCGCACGGCGGCTCGGGCGTCGTAGCCACCGCGAACGCCGCACACCGCGAGGCGGCGCTGGCCCCGGTTCGCGCTCGCCCCGCGCTCAGTTGCCGCTGCGCGCGAGCGCGCGCTGCTCAAGCCGGTCGACCACCGCGGCGCCGGTGGCGTCGCCCCAGACGTTGATCGTGGTGCGGAAGCGGTCGAGCAGCCAGTCCACCACGAGGATCAGCGACGCCCCCTCGA
This sequence comes from Planctomycetota bacterium, assembly GCA_003694875.1. Classification (GTDB taxonomy): domain Bacteria; phylum Planctomycetota; class J058; order J103; family J103; genus J103. The sequence goes on from RFJN01000439.1 coordinate 3,855, forward strand.
TCGGCAGCCCCGCCGCCTTGAGCACGATCACCATCGTCACGAGCCCCGCCTCGGGGATGCCCGCCGCCCCGATCGCGGCGAGCGTCGAGGTGAGGAAGATGATGATCACCTGGTAGATCTCGAGCGGGATCCCGTAGGCCTGCGCGATGAAGATCGCCGCCACCGCCTCGTACAGCGCGGTGCCGTCCATGTTGATCGTCGCCCCGAGCGGCACCACGAAGCTCGCCGTCTTCTCGCTCACCCCCTGCTGCTCGGTCGCCTGCAGCGTCACCGGCAGCGTGGCGGAACTCGAGGCGGTCGAGAACGCGGTCAG
>RFJN01000440.1 GCA_003694875.1 Planctomycetota bacterium
CGCCGCGGCGAGACGCCGTGCGGCGGCGAGGCCGACCCGCCGCGCTCAGCCCTCGAGGCCGACGAAGCGCGCGAGTTCGAGCGCCACGGCCCGGGCGCGCTCGCGCTGCTCGCGCTCGATCCGCGCGATCTCCCCGTCGGCCGGCGCACACAGATCCACGTAGATCTTGAGCTTCGGCTCGGTGCCCGACGGCCGCACGAGCGCGCGCCCGCTCTCGCCGAGCTGCAGCTCCACGAGTTCGGCGCGACCGAGATAGCTCGGGCGCGCCTGCGCCCCCTCCCGGTAGTCGATCACCCGCTCGACCGCCGCGCCGCCGAGCGTCTCGGGACGCCGCTCGGCGAGCTGCGCCATGGCCTGCTCGATCTCGCGACGGCCCTCGAGACCCGGACGCCACACGCTGTGCTGCACCGAGACCCACACCCCGTGCGCGCGGTACAGCCGCTCGAGGCGTGCGCGCAGCGAGCCGCCCGCCCGACGCTCGCGCTCGGCGAGCTGCGCGAGCACCGCCGCCGCGCTGATCCCGTCCTTGTCGCGCACCTGCGACCAGACGCTGAAGCCGATCGCCTCCTCGTAGCCGAAGACGAACGTGCCCTCGCCCCGCCCCTCGAGCTCGAGCGCGGCGTGCCAGATCCACTTGAAGCCGGTGAGCGTCGCGACGCTGCGCGCCCCGTGTGCCGCCGCCACCCGGTCGAGCAGCGGCGAGGACACGATCGAGCGCACCACGAAGGGCCGATCGCACGAGGCGTGCTCGAGCAGGTGGTCGCCGAGCAGCGCCCCGATCTGGTTGCCCGTGAGCGGCTCGAAGCCGCCGGTGCGCCCCGGCACGCTCACCGCGAGCCGGTCGGCGTCCGGATCGTTCGCGATCACGAGATCGGCGCCGGTGCGCTCGGCGAGCGCATGCGCGAGCGCGAGTGCTTCCGGCTCCTCCGGGTTCGGGAAGCGCACCGTGGGGAAGCGACCGTCGGGCTCGATCTGCTCGCGCACCGGCTCGATCGCCCCCAGCCCGGCGCGTTCCAGCGCCGCGAGGGCATACGCGGCGCCCACCCCGTGCATGGCGGTGTAGACGACCCGCAGCCCGGGCCGTTCGGGCCGCGGCGCAAGACAGCCGTCGAGCGCGGCGAGATAGCGCTCGCGCAGCCCCTCGAGCGGCCGCACCCGCGGGTGCGCGAGCGGATCGTCGACCCGCGGCACCTCGTCCGCGAAGGGGGCGGCCGCGATCCGTGCGGCGATCTCGGCGTCGACCGGCGGCACGATCTGCACGTGGTCCGGTCCGTAGACCTTGTAGCCGTTGTACTCCGGCGGGTTGTGGCTCGCGGTCACCACCACCGCCGCCACCGCCCCGCACGCCCGCGCCGCGAACGCCACCGCCGGGGTGGGGCACGGCTCGGGCACGTGGCGGACCTCGAGCCCCTTGGCGGCGAAGACCGCGATCGCGTCGCGGCACAGCGCCTCGGACGACAGCCGCGCGTCCCGACCGATCACGAGCGGACCCCGCTGCGCCAGCCCCCGCTCGATCAGCCAGTCGGCGAGCCCGCAGCTCGCGCGGATCACCACCGCGCGGTTCATGCGGTTCGAGCCCGCCCCCACCACCCCGCGCAGCCCCGCGGTGCCGAAGCGCAGCGTGCCCGCCATGCGCTCGGCGAGCTCCTCGCGCGCCCCGCGCGCGATCAGCGCCTCGAGCTCGGCGCGCGTCTCCGGGTCGGGGTCGTGGCGCGCCCACGTGCGCGCGGCTTCGATCGGATCGGCGGGAAGCTGCATGGGCTGTCCTCCGGCGGCGACCGTGCGAGCCGAAGGTAGCGTCGGCGCGAGCGCCGAACAAGCGGCTGCCCCGCGGCACGGCATGCCCGAGCCGCTGGCAGCGACACCGGGGCGGACGCGGAGGCGGCCACCGGCGCTCGCACGGTTGCCGCCACCGCCGGCCGGCGCGTAGGATGGCCGTCCGCTCCGCGGCCGCCGGTCGCCGCGGGCCCGAACCCGTTGAGGAACGCGCCGCTCTTGACGCCACACGAACGCGCCCGCCGCGCGAGCGCGCTGCTGCCGCAGCTTCTCGCCGAACGCATCCTGGTGTTCGACGGCGCCATGGGCACCATGATCCAGCGGCTCGGGCTCGGCGAGGCCGACTTCCGCGGCCGGCGCTTCGCCGACCACCCGCGGCCGCTCACCGGCGCCAACGACGTGCTGTGCCTCACCCGGCCGGACGCGATCGCCGCGATCCACCGCGCCTACCTCGAGGCGGGCGCCGACATCATCACCACCAACACCTTCAACGCCACCGCGCTGTCGCTCGCCGACTACGGGCTCGAGGCGCACGTGCGCGAGATCAACCGCGAGGCGGCCCGCACCGCGCGCGCCGAGGCCGACCGCATGCAGGCGCGCACGCCCGATCGACCGCGGTTCGTCGCCGGCTCGCTCGGGCCCACGAGCAAGACCGCCTCGATCTCGCCCGACGTCGAGGATCCGGGCTACCGCGCGGTCGACTTCGACACGCTCGTGCACGCCTACGCCGAGGCGTGCCGGGGGCTGATCGAGGGCGGGGTCGATCTGCTGCTGCCCGAGACCGCCTTCGACACCCTCAACCTCAAGGCGGCGCTGTTCGCGATCGAGCAGGTCTTCGACGAACTCGGGCTGCGGCTGCCGGTGATCGCCTCGATCACGATCGCCGACCGCTCGGGACGCACCCTGTCGGGCCAGACGATCGAGGCCGCCTGGATCTCGATCGCGCACGCACCGCTCACGGCGGTCGGCATCAACTGTGCGCTCGGCGCCACCGAGATGCGGCCCTTCCTCGAGGAGCTCGCGCGCACCGCACCGCTGCCGGTGCACTGCTATCCCAACGCAGGGCTGCCCAACGAGCTCGGCCAGTACGACGAGCGGCCCGAGCAGACCGCCGCCCACCTCGCCGCCTTCGCGCGCGACGGGCTGCTCAACCTCGCGGGCGGCTGCTGCGGCACCACACCCGAGCACATCCGCGCGATCGCCGAGGCGCTGCGCACCATCGCACCGCGCACCCCCCCTCCGCCGGCCGGCCGCCTCGAACTCAGCGGTCTCGAACCGCTGCGGGTCGGTCCCGAGACGGGCTTCGTCGTCGTCGGCGAACGCACCAACGTCACCGGTTCGCGCCGCTTCCGGCGCCTGATCACCGAGGGGCGGTTCGACGAGGCGATCGAGGTCGCACGCCAGCAGGTGGAAGGCGGGGCGAACATCCTCGACGTCAACATGGACGAGGGGCTGCTCGACAGCGCCGCCGCCATGCGCACCTTCCTGCGCCGGCTCGCCGCCGAGCCCGACGTGGCGCGGTTGCCGATCATGCTCGACTCCTCGCGCTTCGAGGTGCTCGAGGCGGGGCTGCGCGAGTGCCAGGGCAAGTGCGTGGTCAACTCGCTGAGCCTCAAGGACGGCGAGGCGGAGCTGTTGCGGCGCGCGCGCGCGGTGCGCCGCTTCGGCGCCGCGATCGTGCTCATGGCGTTCGACGAGCAGGGGCAGGCCACCACCACCGAACGCCGCGTCGCGATCCTCTCGCGCGCGATCGATCTGCTCACCCGCGAACTCGCGATCCCCGAGCACGACATCATCTGCGACCCCAACGTGCTCACCGTCGGCACCGGGATCCGCGAGCACGACCGCTACGCCGTCTCGTTTCTCGAGGCGTGCCGCGCTCTGCGCGCCCGCTACCCGCAGGTGCAGATCAGCGGCGGGGTGAGCAACGTCTCGTTCAGCTTCCGCGGCAACGAGACGGTGCGTCGCGCCATGCACGCCGCGTTCCTGGTCCACGCGATCGACGCCGGCATGAACATGGGGATCGTGAACGCGGGCCAGCTCGCGGTCTACGACGAGATCGAGCCGGAGCTGCGCGAGGCGGTCGAGGACGTGCTGCTCGCACGACGCGAGGACGCGACCGAACGGCTGCTCGAGCTCGCCGCGCGCCTCGAGCCCGCCACGGGCTCCGAGGAGCGGCGCGAGGCGGCCGCCTGGCGGTCGCTGCCGGTGCGCGAACGGCTCGCGCACGCGCTCGTACACGGGATCACCGAGCACCTCGAGACCGATCTCGAGCAGGCGCTCGCCGAGCTGCCGAGCGCGCTCGCGGTGATCGAGGGGCCGCTCATGGACGGCATGAACGTGGTCGGCGACCGCTTCGGCGCCGGCAAGATGTTCCTGCCGCAGGTGGTCAAGAGTGCGCGCGTCATGAAGAAGGCGGTCGCCTACCTCACCCCGCGGCTCGAGGCCGAGAAGGCCGCGCGCGGCGAGGCGCAGTCGCAGCACAAGGGCACGATCGTGCTCGCCACGGTCAAGGGCGATGTGCACGACATCGGCAAGAACATCGTCGGGGTGGTGCTCGGCTGCAACGGCTACCGTGTCGTCGATCTCGGGGTCATGGTGCCTGCGCACCGCATCATCGAGACCGCGCGCGCCGAGGGCGCGGACGCGATCGGGCTCAGCGGCCTGATCACGCCCTCGCTCGACGAGATGGTGCACGTCGCCTCCGAGATGACGCGCGAGGGGCTCGAACTGCCGCTGCTGATCGGCGGCGCCACCACGAGCGCGAAGCACACCGCGCTGCGCATAGCGCCCGCCTACCACGGCCCCACGGTGCACGTGCCCGACGCCTCGCGCGCCGCGCAGGAGGTGGCGCGTCTGCTCGGCGAGCAGGGGGCGCAGGCGGTTCGCGACGCGATCGAACAGGAGCACGCCCGGCTGCGGGCGCAGATCGAGCAGCGCCGGCCCGAACTCGTGCCGCTCGCCGAGGCGCGCGCACGCTCCGGCGCCCCGACGCGCTGGGACCCCGAGACGCTGGCTGTGCCGGAGGCGACCGGCGTGTTCACCGTCGATCCGCTGCCGCTCGCCGAACTCGCGTCGCTGATCGACTGGAGCCCGCTGTTCCACGTCTGGGAGCTGCGCGGGGCGTTTCCGCGCATCCTCGAACACCCCGAGATCGGCCCGCGCGCGCAGGAGGTGTACGACGACGCACGCCGGCTGCTCGAGGAGATCATCGCGGGCGAGCGGCTGCGGGCGCGCGGGGTCTGGGGGCTGTTCCCCGCGGCGCGCGACGGCGATGACATCCTGGTGCTCGAGCGGCACGGCGGGCCGGTGCGCGCCCGGCTGCCCATGCTGCGCCAGCAGCGCAGACGCCGCGACCGGCCCGACGAGCCGGCGCGCTACCGCTCGCTCGCCGACTGGATCGCACCGCGCGAACTCGGTCTGCGCGACCACATCGGCGCGTTCTGCGTGAGTGCCGGCGCGGGGCTCGAGCCGCTGGTCGCCGAGGCGCAGGCGCAGCACGACGACTACCGCGCGATCATGGCGACCGCGCTCGCGGACCGGCTCGCCGAGGCGGCCGCCGAGTGGCTGCACCGCGAGGTGCGCCGCCGCTGGGGCTTCCCCGATCCGCCCGAACTCGGGGTCCGGGAGCTGCACCGCGAGCGCTACCGCGGGATCCGCCCCGCCCCGGGCTATCCGGCGTGCCCCGACCACAGCGAGAAGGAGACGCTGTTCGCGCTGCTCGAGCCCGGGCGACGGATCGGGGTGCGGCTCACCGAGAGCTGGGCCATGCAGCCGGGCGCGAGCGTGAGCGGCTGGATCCTGTCCCACCCCGAGGCGCGCTACTTCGCGGTGGGACCGATCGGCCGCGACCAGGTCGAGGACTACGCCGCACGCAAGGGGCTGCGCCCCGAGGAGATCGAACGCCGCCTCGCACCGGTGCTCGGCTACGCACCCGGTCGCCGCGGCGCGCAAGGCGAGGAAGGAGCATGACGACGCCACAGACGAGCGAAGCGCAGGGGGCGACCGGAGACACCGTCGAGGTCTCGGTCGTCGTGCCCGTCTACAACGAGCAGGACAACGTCGCCCCGCTCGCCGACGAGATCCGCGCCGCCATGGAGCGCACCGGGCGCCCCTGGGAGCTGATCTACGTCGACGACGGCTCGAGCGACCGCACCGCCGAGATCTGCGAGGGGCTCGAGGGGGTGCGGCTCGTGCGCCACGCCCACAACCTCGGCCAGTCGGCCGCGACCGTGACCGGGATCCGGGCCGCGCGCGGCGAGACGATCGTGACGCTCGACGGCGACGGGCAGAACGACCCCGCCTCGATCCCCGAGCTGCTCGCCGCGCTCGAGACGCACGACGTGGCGCAGGGGATCCGTGCGAAGCGGCGCGACACGCTGTGGCGGCGCTTCGGCTCGCGGCTCGCCTGGCTCGTGCGCAACCTCGTGGTGCGCGACGGGATCAAGGACATCGGCTGCTCGCTGCGCGCGTTCCCACGCGACGTCGCGCTGTGGCTGCCGCCGTTCGACGGACTGCACCGGCTCATGCCCGCGCTCTTCGTCTTCCTCGGGCTGCGCGTGCGGCAGGTCGAGACCAACCACCGTCCGCGCACCGCGGGCGTCTCGAAGTACGGCAACCTCAAGCGCGGTGCGCGCGGGCTGTTCGACCTGCTCGGGCTGCTGTGGCTCAAGCGCCGCATGATCTCGCCACGCGGGCGGCTGCGCTGAGGCGCGCGGCCCTCACGCGGCCGAGAGCGCGGCGCGGCGCGCCACGGCACCGAGCGCGCCGGCGATCAGCGGAGACGGACGCGCCCGCAGCGCGCGCACCTCACCGATCGCGAGCCCGCGCTGCGCGAGCCGCAGCCCGATCGCCGGCGCGAACGACTCCGCGCCCCCGCCGGCGACGAGCAGCGCACGCGGCCACGCCCCGCCGCGCTCCATGTGCCGCCGCAGCCGCTCGGCGATCCCGGCGCACAGCGCCTTCTCGAGATCCTGTCGCGGCAGCACGAAGAACTCGCGGGTGACGAAGCTCATGCCGCCGAAGGTGAGCATCTCGGTGCCGGCGTCGAGCTGTCGCAACAGCGCCACATCCCCACCGGTCTGCCAGCCGCGCTGCGCCGCATAGCGGCGCGCGTGCTCGAGCAGCCGGATCCCGCCGTGCGGGATGATCTCGAGATCGAGCAGCCCCTCGAAGAAGCTCGCGATGTAGAGCCGCGACGTCTTGTGCCCCACATCCAGCACCACCACGGGGGGCGCGCCCTCGCGGATCCAGGCGCGCTCGTAGGCGAGTTCGGTGAACACCTCGCCGGCGGGCAGGAAGTGGGTCGTGACGGTGATCGGGCAGTGGCCGAGGGCGGCGCGCCAGGGCTCGAAGACCCGCAGCTCGATCGGTGTGGCGCGCCAGCGCGCCGGCCCCTCGCGCAGCCGGTCCGCCACCGCGCTCGGGCCGTCGACCACCACGAGCCGCACCCGGTCGCCCGGACGCACGAAGGGGCCGATCGCGGCGTGCAGCAGCGCCTCCACCCGCTCGCGTGTCGGCTCGGCGGCGAGCAGCGCCCGGTAGCCGCCGAGCGTGGCGGCCGGCGCCCCCACGAGCAGCAGCTGCTCGGCGCGCTCGGGGTGCGCCACGACGAGCGGCGGCTCGAGCCGGCCGCCCACGCTGTCCATGCCGCGGCGCGCGCCGGCGCGCGCCGGCAGGTCGCCGGGACACACCGCACTCTCGAGCTCGAGCCTCCCCACCGGCTGCAGCCCGCCCGGCTCGACGGCGAAGCCCTCGGCGCGGGTGCGCAGCTCCCCCATGTCGACCACGACCAGGCGATCGCGGCCGCGCGACCTCGACTCGGCGGCTGCCGGCTCGTGCATGGCCACTCCTCCCCGCGCAGGCGACGCTCAGAACGTGATCTTGGGCAGCCGCACCCGCCGCTCGCTGTACTCCGCGCGTCCGCGCGCCTCGGGTTCGGGACGCACCTCGACCCGCTGCAGCTCCGGCTCGGCACGCACCGTGGCCGGACCGCCCGGCTCGGCGGCCGCAGCGCGCGGCAGCCGCGAGGAGGCGAGCGGCTCGACCGCCACGGGCTCGGCGGGCGACGGCCCGCCGGACGGCGTCGCGTCGGTGGGCGGTTGCGGCGGCTGCTGCGCGCGCGCCGCGGTGCGGGCGAGCGCGTCGTGCGCCCGTGGGGTGGCGGGCTCGGACGC
>RFJN01000441.1 GCA_003694875.1 Planctomycetota bacterium
CTTGTGCTGCCGAAGAACATCTGGCAGTACGTGGTGCAGATCCCGCGCATGGCGGAGCTCGGCACGCGCTTCGTGTTGCAGGGGGGCACGCAGTACAACCTCGCGGCGGTCAAGGCGCAGCACGACTACATCACGAGCCGCGTTCCCGGTGCGGTGGTGCACGTGCACCCGCACACCGGCGAGGCGGGGGCGATCGGAGCGGCGCTCGAGACGCGGCGCGTGGTGCGGCGTCGCGGGCGTTCGCGGTTCATCGGGCTCGAGGCGGCGATCGAGCTGCGCTACACGACGCGCAACGACGAGAGCACGCGCTGCCACTTCTGTGCGAACGAGTGTGCGCGCACCTTCATCGACACCCGCACCCCGGACGGTCGCACGAGCCGCTACATCGCGGGCTTCTCCTGTCTGAAGGGCACGGTCGAGTCGAAGGAGGCCATGATCGCGCTCACGCGCGAGCGCAACCGGCTGAAGAAGCGCTTCGTGAACCTGGTGGAGTACGAGTCGCGGCTCGCGTTCCGCTCGTTCTACAAGCCCGATCCGTTGCCGGAGGCGGGCACGCCGATCGATGACGTCGAGGTGCGTCGGACCGTGCTCGGTCGTGTGGTGCGCCGGCCGGTGCGGCGTGGGTTCCGGCGCTCGTCGGCGCAGGCGGCCGAGCGTCGCCGACAGATCCGGGTGGGCATTCCGCGGGTGTTGAACCTGTATTCGGTGGCGCCGCTGTTCCGGACCTACTTCGAGGCGCTCGGGATCCCGAAGCAGAACGTGGTGTTCTCGGATCCGACGAGCGAGGAGATGTGGCGCGAGGGGGCGAAGTACGGCTCGATCGATCCGTGCTTCCCGGCCAAGGTGGCGCAGGCGCACATCCACAACCTGCTGTTTCGCAAGCACCGTCCCGACAAGGGCCGGCCGCTCGACTTCATCTTCTTCCCTGCGCTCACGCACGTGCCGAGCTTTCTCGAGCACACCATGGACGACACCGCGTGTCCGATCGTGGCGGGCACCCCGAACGTCATGAAGGCGGCGTTCACGAAGGAGAAGGACTTCTTCGCCGAGCGCGGGATCGAGTACCTCGATCCGCCGCTCACGCTGTGCGAGCCGACGCTGTTGCGGCGCCAGCTCTTCGAGGTGTGGGGGCGGCGGCTCGGGGTGACCGAGGACGAGAGCGACTTTGCGGTGGCGCAGGGCTGGGAGGCGCTGCGGCGCTTCGATGCGGAGTTGCAGCGGCGCGGGCTCGAGGTGCTCGAGCGTGTGGAGCGCGAGGGCAAGGTGGCGCTGCTGTTGCTCGGTCGTCCGTACCACGACGATCCGGGGCTGAACCACGGCATTCTGGAGGAGTTCCAGAGTCTGGGCTATCCGATCCTGTCGCTGCGTTCGATCCCGAAGGACGTGGGCTGGCTGCGGCGGTGGTTTGCGCGCGATCTCGCCGAGGGGCGGATTCGCACCCCGCTCGAGATCAACGACGTGTGGCCGGAGAACTACTCGGCCAACAGTGCGCAGAAGGTGTGGGGGGCGAAGTTCGCCGCGCGGCACCCGAACGTGGCGGTGCTCGATCTTTCGAGTTTCAAGTGCGGCAACGACGCGCCGACCTACGGTCTGATCGACCAGATCATCAAGGCCTCGGGCACGCCGTACGCCGCGCTGCACGACATCGATGCGAACAAGCCGTCGGGTTCGATGAAGATTCGCGTCAAGACGTACGCGTACACGTTGCAGCGCTACGAGGAGCGACTGCAGGACCGGCTCGAGCGCATGTCGGAGCTCGAGCGGCGCGTGGCGCGCAAGCGTCGGGAGCTGCTCGATCGGTATCGCGAGCGGCTGCAGGAGCGTGTGCGCAGCGATCCGCGTCTTCGCGAGGAGTTCGAGGCGATGGACGCGGCGTTCGAGGCGTATCTCGAGGAGGTCGAGGCGGTGGCGGGCATGCGGGTGGAGTTGCCGCGCGAGCGCGGGGTGGCGCCGCTGCCGCCGACCGAGGTGCGGGTCTCGCTCGGTGGCGGGCGGCGGGCCGGCACGGGGCGGCGGGCGCGGCGGCTGCCCATGGCGGCGGCGCGCGGTCGGTCGCCCGAGCGCGGTTGCGATCGTTGACGGGGGAGCGAGGAGGGAGCGGATCATGGCGCAGGGGGTGAAGCGGTTGCCGATCGCGGGGCGCAGCGAGCGGTCGGGGCTGCAGCGGACCGACGAGGGGCTGTCGCTGTTCAATGCGTTCACGAGCCGCCCGGGGGGCTCGTTGCCGGCGCTCGGCGAGATCGAGAGCGAGCTCGAGGCGTTCGAGCGCGAGCAGCGGCGTCAGCTCGGTCTCGACGAGCCCGTGCCCGAGCAGTGGCGCGACGAGGTGCACAACCGGTTCACGGCGGCGGAGCGTGCGGAGACCACGATCCTGCTTGGCGGCCTCACCTTTGCGCACGACGTGCTCGTGGAGGCGGGGCTCGCCTCGCTCGGCTATCGGGTGAAGGCGCTGCCGGTCCCGGACAACGACGCGCTGCGCTACGGCAAGGAGTTCGGCAACCGGGGGCAGTGCAACCCGACCTACTTCACGGTGGGCAACCTGGTGAAGCACCTCGTGCGGTTGCGGGACGAGGAGGGCATGTCGGTCGAGGAGATCGTGCGGCGGCACGTCTTCGTGACGGCGGGTGCGTGCGGACCGTGCCGGTTCGGCTCGTACGTCACGGAGTACCGCAAGGCGTTGCGCGATGCCGGCTTCGAGGGCTTCCGCGTGCTGCTGTTCCAGCAGCAGGGAGGTCTCCGCCAGGCGTGCGGCGAGGGGGCGGGGCTCGAGTTCAACCCGCGGTTCTTCCGGGTGCTGCTCAAGGCGTTGTGTGCGGGGGACGTGCTCAACGCGGTGGGGTATCGGATCCGGCCGTACGAGGTGGAGCCGGGGGCGACGGACGCCGCGCTTGCGCGGTGTCGGGAGATCCTGTCGGAGGCGTTGCGCGAGGGGCGGTCGGTGCTGCGGGCGCTGCGGCGGTGTCGCGCGGTGCTCGATGCGGTGGAGGTCGATCGTCTGCAGCCGAAGCCGAAGGTTTCGATCATCGGCGAGTTCTGGGCGATGACGACCGAGGGGGATGGC
>RFJN01000442.1 GCA_003694875.1 Planctomycetota bacterium
CGCGTCTACACCCAGAGCCACTTCGACTACGTGATCGCCGGCATGGCCGAACTCGCCGAGCGCAAGGCCAGCCTGCGCGGCATGCGATTCACCTACACCCCGCCGTTTCTGCGCCACTTCACTGCCCGCTTCGCGCCGGTGTGAGCGGGAGGCCGCGCGGCGATCCCCTGGCGGCCGGATCTCGTTGCGCCAACCGCACTCGGGATTCGGACGGCGTGGGCGAAGACGGCCGAGGGCGAATCTGGCAGGGGCTGGCAGCCGCCTCGGGAGCGACGGAGGAACGACGCGATGTACCAGCTCGTGTTGGCGCTGCACCTGCTGGGAGCGGCGGTGTGGACCGGCGGTCACCTGATCCTGTCGCTGGCGGTGCTGCCGGCAGCGCTGCGCCGCCGTGAGCTGGCGCCGTTGCAGGCGTTCGAGGCGCGCTTCGAGCGGGTCGGACTTCCCGCGCTCGCGGTGCAGGTGCTGACCGGGCTCTGGCTCGCACACCGGCTGGCGCCGACGCCGAACGCGTGGTTCTCGATCGAAGGGCAGCTCGAGCGGCACATCGGAGCCAAGCTTGTGCTGCTTGGGTTGACGGTGGCACTGGCCGCGCACGCCCGCCTGCGGCTGATCCCGCGTCTGACCCCCGAACGGCTGCCGCTGCTCGCCGCCCATATCGTGGCCGTCACCGCGACGGCGGTCCTCTTCGTGCTGGTCGGGCTCGACGTGCGCTTCGGCGCCTGGCTCTGAGGGGCGCGAAGCCTGCCCGCCGGCGCGATCCCTCGAGCGATTCGGCCAGCGCTTCGTCCGCCGCGTGCAGCCGCCGCGTCTCGCCCCGTGCCGGGCGGAAGCGGGGCTGTCGCAGCCGCTGAAAGGGTCCGCGGAGGGGCTTGACGAATCGGGAACAGGAGAGAACGGACACCGGGGGCGTCGGTTTCGGCCGTGGCGAGCCGGCGCCCGAAAGGCACGGCGTGCGTACCCCGTCCTGGACCGCACAGACACCCGGCGAGCCGCTGCTCCGACAGGAGCGGGGCGAGCGTTTTGGCGAGGCGAGGTGCTCGCCGAGGTGGTGGCTGCGGCGTCCGCCACACCGATCTCGGGAACTTCGAGCGGGCGCTTCCGACACGGCACCCGCGTTCGCTCACCGTGGCGCACGAGACCGCCGGCCGGGTCTTGACGGGGTGCGCCGGAGCTGCATACTGGGCGGACGGACGCGTCCGTCCACAGGGCGATACAGCGAGACACGACACCGTGACACCCCCGTGCGCAGGCGAGGCATCCTTGCCTTCCGATCCCCGATCCGCCGCCATCCTCGAGGCGGCGGCGCGGGTGTTCGCCGAACACGGCTACGCGGCCGCCGACGTGGGGCGGATCGCGGAGGCGGCCGGGCTCGGCAAGGGGTCGGTCTATCGGCGATTTCCCACCAAGGCCGAACTCTTTCTCGCCACCGTCGACCACGCGGTGCAGCGGCTGCACGCGGCGGTGGACGGGGCGAGTGCGGGGATCGAGGAGCCGCTCGACGCGATCGCGGCCGCGGTGCGGGCGTATCTCGCCTTCTTCGACGCGCACCCGCAGGTGGCCGAGCTTCTGATCCTCGAGCGGGCGGTGTTCAAGGAGCGCTCCGAGCCCACCTACTTCGCACACCAGCGGCGGCACATCCGCCGCTGGATCGAGCTGGTGGGCCGCCTCGTGGAGCAGCGGAGGCTGCGGCCGGTCGCGCCCGAGACGGTGTGCTACGCGGTGAGCGATCTGCTGTTCGGCGCCGTGTTCACCCACCTGTTCGCGCGCCGCACCGAGACACTCGCCGAGCGGGCGGACGCCTTCCTCGATCTCGTGCTGTGGGGCCTTCTGTCCGAGCGCGAGCGCGCTCGCCTGCGGGGAGAGCAACCGTGAGCCGGTGCGTGGACGGGCTCGGGGGCGCGGTCGTGCTCGCGCTGTGCACAGCACTCGCGGGTTGCGCGGGACCGGGCTTCTCGGGCTATACCCCCGCGTCGGTGCGACCGGCGCCGGCGGGTGCCCGCGCGCCGCTCGCGCCGGGGGTGGAACTTGCCCGCAGCGTGACCGGCACCATGACGCTCGAGGCGTGCGTGCGCGAGGCGCTGCGTGCGCACCGCAGCATGCGGCGCGCGCGTCGCGGGATCGCGATCGCCGGCGACCGCGTGCGCGAGGCGTGGAGCCGGGCGCTGCCGCGTATCGAGGCGCAGTGGGCGATCACGAGCCGCTCGAACGATCCGGGCGTGCGCTCGGGCGGGCTCAGCTTCGTGGGGGCCGATCGCACGATTCGCACCGCGGGCGCCACGCTCGTGATCCCGCTGTACGAGATCGTGGCCGGGGCGCCGTTGCGCAAGGCGGCGAAGCTCGGCCGGCGCATCACCACCTTCGACGCGCAGCGTGCGGCCGCCCGGCTGCGGCTCGAGGTCAGCCGCACCTACTATCGCACGCTCGAGGCCGAACGCAGCCGGGAGGTGAGTGCGCGCTCGATCGCGGTCCTCGAGGCCGAGCGCGCCCGGATCGGCGATCTGGCGCGGGTGGGGCTCGCCACCGACACCGACGTGCTCGCGGTCGACGTGGCGCTCGCGCGACGCCGCCAGGAGCGGATCCGGGCCGAGCACAACGTCGCGCTCGCGCGCGCCGCACTCAACCGCCTGCTTCTGCGTGACCTTCGCACGCCACTTCGGCTGCGCGACGTCGAGCGCCCGGCGCCGCTGCCCGCGGGCGGTCTGGCGGCGCTGCAGGCGGCCGCGGTGCGCAGTCGGCCCGAACTGCGCTCGCTGCGCGACCGCATCGAGGCCGCCCGCGCCGACTGGGCCTACACCCGCACGCGCCTCGGACCGCAGATCGACCTGGTGGGCGGCTACCGGCGCACGAGCGACACCCACCAGCTCCACCCCGAATGGTGGGAGGCGGGGCTGCAGCTGCGGCTGCCGGTCTTCGACGGCGGCAGCACCTGGGCGCAGATCGCGCGCAAGCGCAAGGAGATCGAGCAGGCGATCGACCGCTACGAGCAGGCTGTCGACGACGTGGTGCTCGAGGTGCAGCAGGC
>RFJN01000443.1 GCA_003694875.1 Planctomycetota bacterium
ACGGGCGCTGCGCGGGCGGCGACGGGGGCGGGCGCTACGCTGTGGGGCGGTCGGCGGGCTGCGGCGGCCCTGCGCGACGGACACCGGGACGGATCGCGCGCCAACCGAGCTGCGGGAGAGACGCATGCACCTGAAACGGATCGAGATCGCGGGCTTCAAGTCCTTCGCCGAGCCGACGACGATCGATCTGACCCCGGGTCTGACGGCGATCGTGGGACCCAACGGCTGCGGCAAGTCCAACGTCGTGGACGCGATCCGCTGGGCGCTCGGGGAACAGTCGGCGCGCAGCCTGCGCGGCGGCGTGATGGCGGACGTGATCTTCAGCGGCGGCGGCCGGCGCGCTCCGCTCGGGCTCGCGGAGGTGACGCTGCGGTTCGACAACCGCTGTCGCACCCTCGAGATCGACCGCGACGAGGTGCAGGTGACCCGACGGCTGTACCGCTCGGGCGAGAGCGAGTACCGGATCGACGGCAAGCGCGCGCGGCTGCGCGATGTGCGCGAACTGCTCATGGACACGGGCGCGGGGGCGCGCGCGGCGACCTTCGTCGAGCAGGGGCGGATCGACGCGCTGCTGCACGCCTCGCCGCACGAGCGACGGCAGGTGCTCGAGGAGGCGGCGGGGATCGGCAAGTTCAAGGTGCGGCGCAAGGAGGCGCTGCGCCGGCTCGCCGAGGTATCGGAGAGCCGCGAGCGGCTCGAGGACGTCTACCGCGAGGTGGTGCGCCAGCACAAGCGGCTCGAGCGACAGGCGCGCAAGGCGAAGCGCTACGTGGCGCTGCGCGACGAGCTGCGGGGGCTGATCGTGCGGCTCGCGCACGCGCACCGCGCGCGGCTGCTCGACCGGCTCGCGGGCGCGGACGAGCGGCTGCGCACCCACCGCGCGCGGCTGCCCGAGTTGCGGGCCGAACGCGCCGCGTGCGCCGCCGAGCTCGAGGCGCTGCGCACCGAGCGCGCGGCCCTCGAGAGCACGGTGCGGCGCGAGGAGCTCGAGCTGCGCGACATCGAGGCGGGGCTGGCGTCGTGCCGCGAGCAGGCGGCGGCCGAGCGGCGGCGTGCCGCGGAGTGCCGCGAGGATCTCGCGCGCGAGCAGCGCGCGATCGAGGCGCTCGAGGCCAAGCTCGAGCGGCTCGACGCCGAGATCGCAGCCGGCCGCGAGGCAGCCGAGAAGCAGAAGGGAGCCGACCGCGGGCTCGCGCTCGAGCTCGAGCGGCACGAGGCGCAGCTCGCCGAGCTCGACCGGCGCGCCGCGTCGCTGCGCGAGCAGCTCGAGGCGGCCAAGAACGCGGCGGTGGCAGCGCTGCAGGCCGAGGCGCGCACCCGCAACCGCGTCGCCGAGCTCGAGGCGCGCGCGCGCGTGCTCGCCGGCCGCCAGGAGCGGCTCACGCGCAAGCTGCGGCAGACCGAGGCGCAGCTCGCCGAGCAGCGCGCCGAGCTCGAGGAACTCGCCGCCGACGTCGAGGAGCGCGAGACGCAGGCGCAGGCGCTCGCCGACCGGGCGCGCGAGGCGCGCGAGCGGCGCGAGCGCGCCGAGACGACGCTGCGCGAGGCCGAGGAGCGCTTTCTCGGCACCCGGCAGAGCCTCGCCGAGACCGAGGCGCAGCTCGCCGCGCTGCAGGCGCTCGAGCGCGAGGGGGCGGGGCTCGGCGCCGGTGTGCGGGCGGTGCTCGGCTACGAGGACGAGCGGGTGCTCGGCACGGTGGCGCAGCAGCTCGATCTCGAGCCCGAACACGCCCCGGCGCTCGCCGCAGCGCTCGGCCCGCGCGCGCAGTGGGTGGTGGTGCGCGACCGCGAGACGGCGCTCGAGCTGCTCTACCGGCTCGAGCAGGAGGAGGCGGGCCACTGCCCGTTTTTGCCGCTCGACGCACCCCGGCGCGAGACACCGGCGCGCCCGCACCTCGAGGCGGAGACGGGCTTTCTCGGCTGGCTCGCCGACCGGGTGCGCATCGCTGCCGAGAGCGAGGCGGTCCTGCGGCCGCTGCTCGACGGGATCGCGCTCGTGGAGACGCTCGACGACGCGCTCGAGATCGTGACCGCCGGCCTCGCGCCGTGCTGCGTGACGCCGGACGGGATGCTGTGCGACGCGAGCGGGCGGATCGCGGGCGGCAGCGCCCCGAGCGACGACCCCATCACGCGCCGCGGCCGGCGCACGGCCCTCGAGGCGGAACGCGCCCGGCACGCGGAGGCGCTCGAGCGGATCCGCGGCGAGCTCGAGCAGCTGCGCGCGACGATCCGCGAGAGTGCTGCCCTTGCCGAGCGGCTGCAGGCGGAGTACCAGGAGGCGCGGCTCGGTGCGTTCGCCGCACGCCGCGGCTGCGAGGAACGCGGTCGGCTGCTCGCACGGCTCGCCGAGGAGCAGCGGCTCACGCGCACCGAACTCGAGGAGGTGATCGCGCAGCGGGAGGCGGCCGAAGAGGAGCGCGAGGAACTCGAGGAGGCGTGCGAGGAGGGGGCGGGCACGGCGGCCGAACACGAGCGGCGCGCCGGCGAGCTGCAGGCGGCCTGCCGGCAGATCGAACTCGAGCGCGACGCGGCCCGGGACGCGCTCTCCGATCTTCGGGTGCAGCTCGCCCGCGGGGCCGAGCAGTGGGAGGCGCTGCGGCGCGCGGCCCGTCGGGCCGAGGCCGAGCGCGGCGAGACCCTCGCCTCGCTCGAGCGGGCGCGCCGGGACCGGCAGCGCGCCGAGGAGCGCATCGAGGCGGCCGAGGCGCGGCTGCACACCCTCACCGAGCAGGCGCAGCGGCTCGAGCGCGAACGCACCGAGCGCCGCGCGGCGCTCGAACGCAACCGCAGCCGACTCCAGGAGCTTCGCAAGCGCCACGACGAGCACCACGAGCGGCACGCCGCCCTCGAGCGCTCGATCACCGAGGCGCAGGCGATCGTGGCGGGCGCGGAGCGCGACCGGCGCGAGGCGCAGGAGCGGCTCGCGGAGCTCGCCTCGCGGGTGCGCCAGGAGCTCGGGCTCGAGCTCGAGGCGCTGCCGGCCCCCGATCCGGGCCCGGGCGAGGTGGGCAACGCCCCCACCACGGCGGCGTTCAACGAGCGCGAGGCGGAGGCGCGCTGCGTCGAGATCCGCAAGAGCATGGCGTCGCTCGGAGGCGTGAACCTCGAGGCGCTCGAGGAGTGCGAGCAGGTGGCCGAGCGCCGGGCGTTTCTCGAGAAGCAGCGCAAGGATCTCGAGCGCGCCGAGCGCAACCTGCGCGCCTCGATCCGCAAGATCAACGAGACGTGCCGACGCCGCTTCCTCGAGACGTTCGAGGGGGTGCGCGGCCACTTCCGCGACATCTTCCGCAAGCTGTTTGGCGGCGGCAAGGCGGATCTCGTGCTCGAGAAGGACCGCGATCTGCTCGAGGCGGGGGTCGAGGTGATCGCGCGCCCGCCGGGCAAGCAGGCGAGACGGCTGTCGCTGCTGTCCGGCGGCGAGAAGACCATGACGAC